>JAPLLF010001140.1:0-812 GCA_026387715.1 Pseudomonadota bacterium | reverse complement strand
GTGGAAGAAGTCGACGAGCGCGTCGGGCAGCGGGCTGGTCAGCCGCGCCTCGAGGCGCGTGAAGTCCTCGGTGCGCGTCGCGCCGTGGGGGATCTCGATCACGAGGTCGAGCGCGGTCGCGGAGGCGCGCGCGCCACGGACGATGGAGACGTCAACGATCGACGGGATCGACGGGATCGACTGCGGCGACATGGGGTGGGACGATGTCACATCGGCGTACCGTGGCGGCGGTAGCGGGCCTACTTGAGCAGGTCGTCGAGCGTCGTCGCCGGGCCGCGGACCTTCTGGATGGTGTCGCTCGCCGGATCCGCCGTCAGCTCGGGGCACGCCGGACACGCGTGCTTCGCGATCGTCGGCTTGTCGCTCGTGCGGCCATCCTCGAGGGTCTCGTGCTCGAGCACCACCAGCTTGCCCCCGGCGATCGTGAGGACGACGTTGTCGTAGCCGCCGCGATGGGACTGGCCGTGCTTGAAGGTCGCCGGCGCGGTCGGGTTCCACTTCTTGGTGTCGTCGGTGCCGAACATCTGCGTGCGGCCGTCGTAGTTGACCTCGACGAGCCAGCGCTTGTCCCCGAGCTCGAACAGGTACGCCCCCGCCCCGTCGGCGTGGTTCACCGGCGCGAACGTGGCGTAGTGCCCAGGACCGTCGGCCCACGTGACCACGCCCCAGCCGTCGACGGTGCGATGCGTGCGCTTGCCGAGCTCGACCGCGAAGGTCTGGAACGCCTCGGCGGGATCGAGCTTCGTGGGCGGCGGGGTCGGCGGGGTCGGTGCGGGTGCGGCGACCGTCGGCGCCGGCGTCGGCGTCGGCTT
>JAPLLF010000094.1 GCA_026387715.1 Pseudomonadota bacterium | reverse complement strand
CGTCGTCGCCGTCGCCGTCGGCTCGAGCGTCGGTCGTGACGGCGGGGGTGGCGCCGAGCGGGCGCCGCGATCGCAGGCAGCGACGGCGAGGATCACGACGAGCGTGCGCATGGCGGCATGATGCCACGCCGATGCCGCGATGGCGTGCGCGGGTCAGGCGCGGAGCTGGTAGGTGCCCGCGTACTCGGGACGGATGCCGCCGGTCGCGGAGTCGCGCAGCCACGCCATGCACAGCTTGGGCGGCACCTTGATGATCGTCGGCGTCTCGTAGGTCCCGAACACCAGATCCCAGATCGGCGTGGTCACGCCGTGGTTGGTGCGCCCGTCGGCGAAGTGGTGGTGGAAGTGATGGCGGCGGACGAACCGCCCGTACGCCCCGAAGCCCGGATGCGTGTGCTCGCGACGATGCAGCCACTCGTACATGCCGTAGAACGAGATCAACCCGGCGACGTACGCGATGCCGGCCGCCACGCCGACGAGCGCGACCGCGGGAGGGATCAGGATCCCGCACACCACCGCCGCGACGATCAGCTTCTTCCAGGTCGGCGCGAAGTAGTTGCCCTCGACGTGGTGGCGGATGTGCTCGACGCCGAACGGCGTCCGCCGGAACCGGCGGTCGTGCCCCATCCAGCGGTGGATCACGTATTCGAGGAACGTCCACGTCAGGACGCCACCGGAGATCGCCGCGATGATCATCATCTCGACGTTCCTTTTACAGTGTAAAACGAGCGCCGGCAAGCCCTCAGGGTGGGGCCGGGGTTGGGGCCGGGACCGCGTACTCCTTCACGTCACCGTTCTTGAAGTGCACGATCGCCTTCACCGGCACCCAGCCATACCCCCGCCACGCGAACACGAAGCCATCCGTCGCCTTGTCGCTCGCGAGCGCCTTGTCGCCCCTGAACTCGGCGAACGTCTCGTGCTGCCGCTGATACTCGATGAACGCGATGGCCGGCGCGGCCTCCTTCGTCGTCATCGCCACCGTGAACCTCGCCCACTTCCCATCGATCGGCATGGACGTGTAGCCGAACGCGACCTTGGCGGCGAGCTTCTTCCAGTCGCGCGCGAGGCGCTGGTCCTCGGGCTTCGTCGTGTATGTCGCCGCGGTGACGATGCCGGACCTCCACGCGATCCTGACCTTGATCGGTGACACCGAGTACCCCGTCCATTCGAACGCGAACTTCGCGTCGGGCGTCCTGCGCTGGACGTACGTACCCGCCTTGAACTCGGCGAACGTCGCGTCCTGGCGCTGGTACATGACCTGATCGATGCTCGCGAGCACCGCGGCAGGCGCGTCGATCGAGGCCGCGTAGCGCTGACGAACTTTCTCACCCGGCACGTCCGCGACGATCGCGAACTTGAACTTCACCTGCTTCGCCGCGGCCATCGTCTCGTCGGGGCTGGGCTTGTCGCGTCCCGGGTAGAGCTGGCCGATGTACTTCTTGTCGATCGCCGAGACGTCGAAGTTCCGCGGCGTCACCAGCTTCTCGACGGTGAAGTCCGCGAGCATCGGATAGAGCATGATCGACGCGGGATCGAACTCCTTGGCGTCGACCTTGTCCGCCGAGAGCGGCGTGAGCACCTGGCGGTCGACCTGCGCGCGGTCCCAGCCCTGCGTCCGCTGGTAGTACGCGTACATGAACTCCTTGTTCCACGTCACCTTGAGGTTCGGGTTCTGGTGCTCGTGCCAGAGCCCGAGGGAGTGCCCGAACTCGTGCATGACCACGCGGTGGATCTCCCGGTCGCCCTGCGCCATCAGCGGGCAATGGAAGTTCATCGTCGGCTTGTCGCCAGGGCGGTACACCCCGTTCGAGCCGATCGCCGACCAGTAGCCACCACCCTTGAACGAGATCCGGATGTCGGCCTTGCCGACCTCGACGGGCGGCTCGAACGCGAACCTGATGTTGGCGTACTGCTCCCACTCCCTGGCGACCTCGGCGACCTTGAGGCGCCAGGCGGGCTTGCCGTCGAGGAAGGCCACGTTGAGCGTGCTCCCCGGTTCCCACGTCGCCTCCCGGTCGGAGACGAAGTAGCCCGCGTCTTCATCGGCTGCGACCTCGAACGCGCCGCAGGCCTCCTCGGGTGCCGGGACCGCGGCCTCGATAGGTGCGGTGACCGTCGGCGGCAGGGAGCTGGCGCTCGGGATCGTCGCCGACGATGTCGCCGACGCGCACCCCGCGAGCGCGAGCGCGAAGCAGAACGTGGATCTCATGGTCGGCGATCCTACGACGACACCCCGCCCCGAGAACGTCGCCGGCGCCGGATCGCGCCGCGAGGATCGGCGCCCCCAGGTGGCAAACTCGCGCACCGTCGTAAGGCGGCGCGCGGCGCCTCGTTCGAAGGGCATGCGTATCCACTTCGGTTCGATCCTCGTGCTCGTGCCGCTCGGCGCGTGCGGCACGTCCGGTGCGATGCACCAGGTCTCGTTCGGCGGGGCGTGCGCCGCCGACGACGTCGCGTGCGCGCGCAAGGCGCCGCTCGCGCCCCTCGCGATCGGCACCCGCTTATTCCCGGATCTCGTCGCTGATCTGGCCGGGACGAGCACGCCGAACCTGCGCCTCGAGAGCGCGGATCCCGGCGTGCTCGCCGTCGAGGACGGCGCCCTCGTGGCGAAGGCCGCCGGCACGAGCGCGGTGCTGATCTCGACCGACGACGGCTCGGTCGTCGACTTCGTGCACGTGTGGGTCGCGCCCGTCACCAAGGTCACGCTCGCGCGCCGCGATGGCGATCGGATCGCCGGCCCGATCGGGCTCGCGGTCGGCGAGGACGTCACGCTGGTGCCGACGCTGTGGAACGGCCCGCAGCGGCTGATGGGCGATGGCGGCGCGCACTGGACCGCGTCGAGCGGCGGGCTCGTCGCGATCCTGCCGGACGGCTCCGCCGATCGCCGGCGCCTGCGCGCGCTCACGCCGGGCACGACGACCGTCACGATCGCGCTCGCCACCGCGACCACCACCGTCGACCTCGAGGTGATCCAGTGAGCCACCTCCCGAAGCTGCTCCTCGCCACGCTCGCCGCCTGCCACCCGGCGCTCGTCGCACAGACCGCGGCGCCGCCGGGCCGCACCGCGCGGCTCGACGCCGTCGAGGGCACGTTCACGACGAAGCACTACCGGCTCGAGCTCACGCAGGGCGTCGCGTTCGCCTTCACCTGCATGGCCAGCGGCCCGTGCGAGAAGGTCACCGTGACGTCGGAGGATCCCGCGATCGCCGAGCCGCGGGTCGCCGCGCTCACCCGGCTCGTCCCCAACCGCGGCGGCGCGTACGGCGCCGACGACTGGCAGAACCGCGCGCCCGCCGCGGCGACCGTGATCGTCGGCCGCGCCGTCGGCACGACGCGGGTGCACCTGCACAGCGCCGACGGAGGGCGGATGATCGTCGTGACCGTGGTGGCACCGCCGGCGACGGCGCCGTCGCGCTAGTTCGAGCAGCCCTTGCCGGCCACGTTGCAGTCGCCCTTGCGCTTGCACTCGGAGGAGCTCTCGCAGCCCTCCTTCGTCGCCACGCATTCGCCCTGGCGTAGCCCGCAGCGACCGAACACCTCACACGATCGTGAGTCCTTGCACATCGCCTCGGTGGTCGGCTGACACTCCCCGTCGATCGCGACGCACGCACCAACTTCCTTGCATCGCCTGCTCGCGCGGCATTCGGTGTCCGTCACCGCGACACACCTGCCGTCGCGAAGCGTGCACTCACCGTTGTCGGTGCAGGGCGCCGCCGTGCGGCAGCCCTCGACATCCCGCACGCACGCGCCATCCTGGAGCGCGCACTCGCCGGCCTGCTTGCACATCTCCGAGCTGCGACAGTCCGCGGCGTCGGTGACGACGCAGATGTAGCCATCCCCGACCGGCTCCGAGCACCGCCCGTAGATCGTGCAATCCTGCGTCGCGCGACAGCTCGTCACGCAGACCGTCGACACGTCCCCCTTGTTCTGGCGACGCGCCACGCACTCGCCCTTGTGCTTGCAGTTCGGCGCCGCCGCGCAGTCCGCGGAGGTCCTGGGCATGTTCACGCGCCAGGCGACGAACTTCGACTTGCGCAGCTCGCAGAGGTTCGTGCACCCAGCCACGCCGAACCGGCAGTGCCCCTGGTCACAGAACTGCAACGTGTACATGCCCGCGGGGTCACAGGTGCAGGAGATGTTCGCGCAGTCCGAATTCTGCGTGCACGCCTCGCCCTGCGGAACGCGAGCGGTCATCACGGGCAGCTTCGCGACGACCCGCGCGTCGGCGACGATCGCGACGGTCGCGTCGCCCGGCGCATCCGGTGGTGGGGGAAGCTGGGCATCGGCGAGCGCAGCGTCGAGGCCCCTCGCATCGGCGCTCACCGCCGCGTCGGCGACGAGCGCGACGGGCGTGACGATCGGCGGCGTGCGCTTGCCGACCACGACCGCGAGCGCCACCCCGAGCATGAGGATGACCCCGGCGAGGATCGCCACGAGCCGGCGATCTCCGCGGCGTGGCGGCGCGGTCACCACCGGCCCGGACGACGACGCCACCGGTGGGTGAGCCCCCGCCGAGGCGCTGGGTCGCGACGGCCGCGTCGGCTGCTCGCGCGATCCCGAGCTCGGGCGGACGCCACCCTTCGTCGCCACGCCGTTCGATCCGCTCGCGCCGATCGGCGCCGGCACCGGGAGGATCACGCCAGCCTCGAACGCCTCGAGCCGCGCGGGCTCGGTCGCCGCGATCGTCGCGGCCGCGTCGCGCAAGGCGATCGCCATGTCGCGCGCCGACGCGAACCGATCGTCGGCGGCCTTGGCCAGCGCGCGCTCGATCACGGCGATCAGCGGCGCGGGCACCTCGCGCGGCAAGGTCGGCGGCGGCGTCCGCATGTGCGCCTCCATCAGCGCGAAGTCCGAGTTGCCGTCGAACGGACGTCGCCCGGCGACGAGCTCGTAGAGCAGCACCCCCGCCGCGTAGACGTCGGCCCGCGCGTCGCACGGCTCGCCGAGGATCTGCTCCGGCGCCATGTAGTGCGGCGTCCCGAGCGCGATCCCCGTCGCGGTGCGCAGCGTGCCCTGCCCGACGAGCTTCGCGATGCCGAAGTCGAGGACCGTCGCCCGGCCCGACGGCGACACGATCACGTTGTCGGGCTTGAGATCGCGGTGCACGATGCCGACCGCGTGCGCGGCGTCGAGCGCGAGCAGCACGTCGAGCATCGCGTACACGACCCCGCCGAGCGGCAGCGGCACGCCGGGGTCGACCAGGTCGCGGAGGGTCGAGCCGTCGACGAACTCCATGACGATGAACGGCCGCCCGTCGGGGAGCCGATCGAGGTCGATGATGTCGATGATGTTCTCGTGCCGGATGAGGTTGACCGCGCGGGCCTCGGTGAAGAACCGCTCGAGCAGCGCCTGGTCGTCGGCGTACTCCTGGGCGAGCACCTTGATCGCGACGCGGCTCCCGATCGTGGGATGCACGCCGAGGTACACGCGCCCCATGCCACCCTTGCCGAGCAGCCGCGCGAGGCGGAACCGCGCGACCTCGCTGCCGAGCAACGGATCCTCGGTCGCCGCGAGCGGCTCGCCGTCGTGGGGACAGCCCCCTGCCGTGGACGACCGCGCGCCGCACGCGCCGCAGACGTACGCGACCGCGGCCGACACTAGGTCGAGATCGACGCCGCGGGATCGGCGGGCGGGGCGTTCGCCACGAGCCCCACCACGACCGTGATGTTGTCGTCGCCGCCGCGGCTGTTCGCGAGCTCGATCAACGTCGACGGCAGCCGGCGATACCAGGTCATCGCGACGATGCGCTCGAGCTCGCCGTGCTCGACGTAGTTCGACATCCCGTCGCTGCACAACAGGAAGCAGTCACCCGCGCTGACCTGCACGCTCTTGACGTCGGCCTCGATGTCGCGCTCGAACCCGATCGACTTGGTGATCACGTGCCGGAACTTGCTGCCCTTCGCCTCGGCCTCGCTCATCGCGCCGGAGCGCAGCTGCTCCGCGATCCACGAATGATCTTCCGTCAGCTGCTTGAGCTTGCCGTCGCGGAACAGGTAGCAGCGCGAGTCACCCGCGTGCACGAGGTTCGCCTTGCCGTTGTGCACGAGCATCGCGGTCAGCGTGGTGCCCATCCCGCGCAGCTCGGGGCGGTTCCACGCGGCCTCGTAGATCGCCGAGCTCGCGCGCTTCACGATCCCGCGCATCACCTCGAGGGCGGGCGAGAACTGGAGCACCTGGTTGAGCGGGCCCGACGCGGTGGTCTCGTGGCCGGTGGGCGGCACCAGCGGGGGCACCATGATGCCCTTGGGGAGGGTCGGCGCGCTGCCCATGAAGTCGTCGTCGCTCGCCGCCGGAATCTCCTCGGTGGTGCGCATGTTCGACTGCATCTGTCGCGTGAACGCCAGATCGAAGTTGCCGTGCGCGTCGGAGATCTCGCGACCGAGCAGCTCGACGGCCATCCGGCTCGCCGTCGCCCCGCCCTGATGACCACCCATGCCGTCGGCGACGGCCAGCACGCCGGTCTCGGGATCGACCAGGTAGCTGTCCTCGTTCCGCTCGCGCTTGCGCCCCGGATCCGTCTGTCCCCATGCCCAGAGCTTCATCGTCGGCCTCCTGCACGCGCGCGTTGACTCGTCGAGCTCATGGCGGGTACTCCGCGTTGCGCTCGCTGAGGGTGCCGTCCTCGCAGCGGAGCAGCTTGCCCTTGTTGTCGATCCGGGTGAGCAGGCTCACGGGGCGCGTCCACAGCTTGCTGACGTTGCGCAACGTGTCGCGGGTCTGCCCACCATCGAGGTCCGTCCCCTCGTGGACGTGGCGCAGCAGGAGCTCGCTGCGGTTCTCGAAGTTGCCATCCTCGACCACGATCACGGGCTGGCCACGATTGGTGAGCTGCTTGAGCAGCTGATCCTTCACCTTCTTGAAGTCGCGGCTCATGATCTCCCAGTTGCCCGATCGTTCCTGGAAGCCGAACGCGTAGAACTTCTGGTCGATGCAGAACTCGAGCGTGAAGAACTCGTCGATGAACGTGATGTCGTTGTAGAGCTTCCGCACCTCGAACAACCGCTTCATGCCGAGGCCGGTCCGGCGATCCCAGTTGCGCTTGAGATCCATCGAGTCGCACTCGTCCCACTCCTTGCCGAACTGGCCGCGGTTCCAGCGGTCCTCGATGTTGCGGAGGAGCTCGACGCCGAGCTTGTACGGGTTGAGCCGGCCCGGCGCGGTCGCGAGCACGCCCGCGTTGGCGTCCGCGTAGTCGATGACCTCGGCGGCGGTGAGCGCCTTCTGCGTGAGGATCTTCGAGTGCCAGTACGAGGCCCATCCCTCGTTCATGATCTTCGTCATCGCCTGGGGCGCGAAGTAGTACGCCTCGTCGCGCACGATCTCGAGACAATCGCGCTGCCAGGGCTCGAGCGGGGCGTGCTCGATGAGGAACCGCATGACGTCGCGCGCCGGCTGCTCCGGGAAGCGTCGCTTCGCCTTCTTCGCCTCGTCCTCGCGCTTCTTCTTCTGCGCCTCGAGGTACTCCGGCGGGTTGATGAAGGAGTCCATGTACCCCTTCGCCCGCAGCCGGCCGCTGTTGTCCTGGGCCTCGTCCGCCTCGAGCGCCCCCGGGCTTCGCGGCGCGCGCGTCCGCGTGATGTACGGCGACATCGGATCGATGAGGTTCTCGATCGACAGGCACGTGTCGATGAAGTCCTCGACGACGTCCTGCCCGTGACGCTCCATGTGGCGACGCACGCGCGACGCGTGGTTCGCCATCCCGTCGATCATCTTGCGATCGGTCTTCGAGAAGAAGTAGTTGTTCTTGAAGAAGTCGACGTGCGCGCACACGTGCGCCATCACGATCTTCTGATCGGTGAGCGAGTTGCCCTCGAGCAGGTACGCGTACGCGGGGTTCGTGTTGATGACCATCTCGTAGATCTTCGAGAGGCCCCACTCGTAGCTCTTGCTGAGCTGCTCGTAGTCCATGCCGAAACGCCAGTGCGGATAGCGCGTCGGGAAGCCGCCGTACGCGGCGACCTCGTTCATCGTCTTGTAATCGAGGACCTCGTAGAGGATCGGGAAGAAGTCGAGCCCGTAGTCCTTCGCGTAGCCCTCGATCTGCTCCTGCATCTCTCGCAGGTAGGTGGGGAATCGCTTGATCGTCATGATCTACTTCCCCTTCCCGAGGAACTCCTTGATGGAGTCCATGATCGCGTCCTTGCCCTTGATCTCGCTGGTCACGACGCGCTCGTCGTCGTCGAAGTGCTCGGTGAGGTCCTTGATGAACTGACCCGAGCCGTACGGCGACTCGACCTGACCGTAGGCGAACAGGTTCACGAACGGCAGGATGTCCTTCTTGAGGAGCTCGACGCAGGTGTGCGTGTCGTCGACCGACCAGTTGTCACCGTCGGAGAAGTGGAACGGATAGATGTTCCACGTCTCGCTCGGATACTCGTCGGCGATCATCTTCGCGCACAGCTTGTACGCCGAGCTGATCATCGTGCCGCCGCTCTCCCGCGTCTTGAAGAAGGTGTCCCGGTCGACCTCCTTGGCCATCGCGTCGTGGATGATGTAGCGGCTCTCGATGCCGTGATACTGGGACCGCAGCCACGTATCGAGCCAGAAGCTCTCGATGCGCACGATCTCCTTCTGCTCGTCGCCCATCGAGCCCGACACGTCAATCATGTAGATGATGACGGCGTTACTCTGCGGCAGCGGCACCGTGCGCCACGAGCGATAGCGCTTGTCCTCGCGGATCGGCACGATCACCGGGTTCTTCGGATCGTAGGTGCCCATCGCGATCTGCCGACGCATCGCCTGGCGATAGGTGCGCCGGAAGTGACGGAGCGACTCGGGCCCCGTGGTGCGGATGCCGGAGTACTTGTCCTTGAACGCGACGATCTTCTCGGTGCCCTTGGGCTGGATGCGCGGCAGCGCGAGCTCCTCGCCCATGATCTCCGCGAGCTCCTGGATCGAGATCTCGATGTCGAGGAGGTGATCGCCCGGACGATCGCTCGCCTGCTTGCCGGGCTGATCGCCGTCCTGCTCCTGCCCGAGCGAATCACCGACGTCGCCCTGCCCCTGACCGACGCCGCCCTGCTGCTTGTCGCCGTGCTTGAAGCGCGGGATGTCGACGGAGGGCAACGGGATCGAGACGGTGTCCTTGCCCTTGCGGCCGATCATCTCGCCCTGCGAGATGTACTTGCGGAGGTTCTGCTTGATCTTCCCGCGGATGATCTGACGGAACCGACCGTGATCGAGATCGATCTTCTGACTCATATGATCACGTCCGCCTGATCTCCACGGGCGTTGACGAAGCAGAGCCGCCCGCCCTGACGCCTGGTGTGTTGCACCATGTCGAGCAAGCCCAGCGCGCGTGACATCACGCCGTTGGGCTCATCCTCGAGCTCCACGCACAGCCGGGCCAGCAGCTCCGCCAGCGTGTGGTTGAGCTCGACCGTGACCAGCCCTTTGCCCAGCGGATCCGACACGACTACGACTTCACGTCACCACGAGCGAAGATGCTCGCCACGAAGTTCAAGACATCGGTCGCCGACACTTCGTCGTAGCCGAAGTTCTTGATCAGCCGCTGCTTGACGACGTCGATCTTGGCCTGCGTGTCGCGATCGACGACGGACGAGACGAGCGAGGTCAGCTTGATCGAGTCCTTCTGATCCTCGAACAGCTTGCTCTCGAGCGCCTTGTGGAGCCGCTCGTTCGTCTTGTAGTCGAACTGCCGGCCCTCGATCGCGAGCGCGCCGATGTAGTTCATGATCTCGCGACGGAAGTCGTCCTTCCGGCTCTCCGGGATGTCGATCTTCTCCTCGATCGATCGCATCAGGCGCTCGTCCGGCTCCTCGTCCTGGCCCGTGTACGGGTTCTTGACGCGTTCCTTCTGCGTGTACGCCTTGATGTTGTCGATGTAGTTCGCGCACAGCTTCGCGATCATGTCCTCGTCGGCGCTGATCGCACGCTGGACCTCGTTCTTGACGATGTCCTCGTACTCCTGCTTCACGACCGAGAGCATCTCGCCGTAGCGCTTGCGCTGCTCCTCGTTCGAGATCAGCGAGTGGTGCTTGAGCCCGCTCTCGAGCTCGTTCATCACCATGAACGGGTTGATCGCACCGTCCGCCTTGTCGGAGACGAGCGCGTTGGCGATCTTGTCCTGGATGTAGCGCGGCGAGATGCCGTCGAGGCCCTCGCGCTGCGCTTCCTTGCGCAGCTCCTTGATGTTGTCCTGGGTGAAGCCCGGCAGCGTCTTGCCGTCGTAGAGCTTCGCCTTCTGGAGCAACGACAGCGAGTGCTTCTTCGGATCCTCGAGACGCGTGAGCACCGCCCACAGCGCGGCGACGTACAGCGTGTGCGGGGCGACGTGCTTGCCGACGCGCGCGGTCGTGAAGTCCTTCTGGTAGATCTTCACCTCCTCCATCACCTTCGTGATGTACGGGATGTCGACCTTCACGGTGCGATCGCGGAGCGCCTCCATGAACTCGTTGTTGAGGAGCTTCTTGTACTCGGCCTCGTTCGTGTGGCCGAGGATGACCTCGTCGATGTCGGTCTGCGCGAACTTCTTCGGCTTGATCTTGCGCTCCTGCGTCGCGCCGAGCAGGTCGTAGAGGAACGCGACGTCGAGCTTCAGGATCTCGACGAACTCGAGGATGCCGCGGTTGGCGATGTTGAACTCGCCGTCGAAGTTGAACGCGCGCGGATCGGAGTCCGAGCCGAACGTCGCGATCTTGCGGTAGTTGATGTCGCCGGTGAGCTCGGTCGAGTCCTGGTTCTTCTCGTCCTTCGGCTGGAACGTGCCGATGCCCACGCGATCCTGCTCGCTGAGGATGAGGCGGCGCACGCGCACGTGGCCCATGACCTTCTCGAAGTTGCCGCCGTAGTGGCGCATCAGCTCCTTGAAGATCAGCCGGCACGCCGGGTTCACGTCGCCGTCGACCTTCAGCTTGAAGTCGTCGTTGCCGAGCTTGAGCGTGTCGATCGTGGCCTGGCGCCACTCGCGCGGGATCAGGCGGAGCGGCTCGTCGTGCATCGGCGAGTGGAACACCTCGGTGCCACCCGCGTGCTCGGCCAGCGCGCCGGGGAGGGTCCAGTAGTAGGTGTAGAGCGCGCCATCGGGCGTCCGCGAGTACTCCTCGATGCCCTTCTTGAGCTGGCGCGCGATGGTCGACTTCGCGGAGCCGACCGGCCCGTGGAGCAGGATGATGCGTCGCTCGGTGCCGTACCCCTGGGCCGCGCTCTTGAGCACGTTCATCAGGCGCATCAGCGGGACGTCGAGCCCGAACACCGCGTCCTTGCCGCCGTGCTGGTCATCGCGGAAGAACTTGTAGCGGACCAGCTTCTTCTTGTTGTCGATGTACTCCTCGACACCGTGCGATAGCACCATGTCGTAGAGGCGTTGATACGCGTTGCGCGTGATCGATGGCGTCTTGCGAACGATCTCGAGGTAGTCCTCGAACGATCCTTCCCACGCCAGCTCTTTATACGTCGCGTAGTTTTGAAGCTCCGCGATCTGACCTACGAGGCTCATGGAGCCGACGGTAGCACTAGGTCATGGGTGCAGGTACTTGTCGACGTTGCGTTTGTGCTCGTCGTAGCTCTTCGCGAAGGCGTGGCTGCGCGAGTTCTTCGAGGTCGCGACGAAGTACAGGTACTCCGACCCATCCGGCGTCATCGCGGCCTCGATCGACGAGCGTCCGGGATTGGAGATCGGCCCCGGCGGCAAGCCCTTGTGCTGGTAGGTGTTGTAGGGATTGTCCGCGTCGTCGAGCTGCTCGCGGTGCAGGCGATCACCCTTGTCCCACGCCGCGCAGGCCGCAGACTTCTGCACCGGCACCATGCAGCCGTAGCGGATCGTCGGGTCGGTCTCGAGCTTGTGGGACGCGAAGCTGCTGAACGCGAGGCGATTGACGAACACCTGCGCGATGCGCGGTCGCTCGGCGGGCTCGACGGCCTCCTTCTCGACGATCGACGCGAGCACGAGCACGTCGCGGTCGGTCCACGTGAGCCGGTCCTTGAGCTTGGCGAGATCGCGCGCGTGCTTCTTGGCCGCCGCGTTCCAGACCTCCTGGTGGTGCGTGATCAGCCGCTCGAGCACGACCTTGGGCTTCTCGCCGACGCGGAAGTCGTAGGTGTCGGGGAACAGGAAGCCCTCGACGCTGTCGCCCGCGATGCCGTGACGCTGCAGGAAGTCGCGGTCGCGCGCGAGCGCCTCGAGCTCCTTGGCGTCGGCGATCTGCGCCGCCGCGATCTTCTCGAAGTACTCGAGCATGTTCTGCCCCTCGGGCAGCGTGACCTTGGCGGTCTTCTCCTTGACCCCCGCGACGAGGATCGCCAGGACCTCCTCGGGGGTCTTGGTGTCGTCGATGGCGTACTTGCCGGTCTTGATGTTCGTCGTGTCGCCCTTCCACATCGCGTACATGCGGAACCACGTCGGCTTCGCGATGATGCCCTTGTCGGCGAGCATCGCGGCCACCGTCGGGAACGACGTGCCCGGCTTGATCTCGATCGCGATCGCCTTGCCCGTGCCGGCGTGCCGCTCGTCGGGGTAGGCGAGCGCGCGATTGACGAACACCGCGATGAGCACGACGGCGATCACGAGGATGCCGACGATGATCGCGAGCGCGGTGCGAAACGAGCGCTTGGACATCGGAGCGCCGACCTTACCGGATTTCCGGCCGCGCTTTTCGCCCGTCGAGCCACGTCTGCAGGATCAACGTGGCGGCCTGCTGATCGATCACCTGCTTCCTGCGCGCACGCGACACGTCGGCCTCGATCATCTGGCGCTGCGCCTCGGCGGTCGTGAACCGCTCGTCCTGTTCGTGCCACGCGACGCCCGCGCCGAGCGCCGCCTGCAGCGCCGTGCCGTACGTCATCACACGCTTCGCGCGGTGCCCGACGCGCCCGGACAGCTCGAACGGCATGCCGATGACGACGTCGGTGATCGCGTACTCCGCGACGATCGCCAGGACGCTCTGGACGTCCAACATGGTGCCGGCGCGCGCGATCACGCGCAGCGGGTGGGCGGCGATCTCGGCCTCGTCGGTGACCGCCACGCCGATCGTCTTGCTGCCGACGTCGAGCCCCAGCGCGCGCATCGGCTAGTGCAGGACCGGCTCGTCTTCGGTGCCGGCTTCGATCGTGCCGAAGCGCTCTTCGTAGCGCTCGACATTCTTCTGGAGCGCCTGCAGGAGACGTTTGGTGTGGCGTGGCGAGCTGATCACGCGCGTGCGGACCTTGGCGCGCCCGCTCGACGGCTGGATGAAGGCGAAGTCGAGGACGAACTCGTTCTCGGTGTGGTTGAGCAGGACGAGGTTGCAGTAGACCCCCTGCGAGATGTCGTCGTCGATCTGCACCTGGAGCTTGGACGCGGGCTCATCCGACATCCGGACACCGTCATCGATCGCGCCAGGGGTGTCAATTTGACGGGGGATTACCGACGTGGGACCGCCAAGGTGGCCACTCGACTGGCCACACCCGAGAACTTCGGGTGACAGGTTGGCCCCCCCTGGGGGTCCAGTCCGTGAGCTGGACGACGATTCAGGGCTGCTAACCGGGTGTTTCTTGGTCGCCGCCGATCCGATCGCGATTCAGCGATCCCGCCCATCGATGTGGCACCGAACATGCTCCTGAAAAGCCTGCAACCGAACAGCACTCGACGGTCTCTTAGATAGAAGCGATCGGAATACCGAGCGAGTCGTCCCAGTTTCCAGATCACGTCCCCAGACTCAGACACACACCCAAAAAGGATCAAACGCGCGACGCAAAGTAAACGTTTCGACTCGGTAGTTGACCGGTGGTCCCTCCCCTCATCCCACTTGTCTTCCCCACTACCTGAGGCAACTAGTAGCAATGCGATCTGCGCTCCGGCCCTCCTTGGCCCCCCCTTGGAGGGCCTTTATTTTTTCGGAAGCGTCGACGAAGGCGTCGACGACGTAAACGTAAACCCAGACGTATGCCCGACGCAGCCTAGCTGACCGCGCCATCGAGGATCTCGATCGTCCGCGCGTCGAGATCGAGGCATGCGTGCGCGCCGAACGATAATGCCTCGTTTCGGGATCCGTGCCCGACCGGCGCTCCGACAGCTGTCGGTCGTCCTGATAGACGCTCGATCATCACCCGCAAGGCGGCGTCGGGAGGATCGTTGGGCGTCTGGGGCTCGCACTTGTCGAGATCGCCGATCACGAACGCGCACGGTTTGCGCAGCGCGCCGGTGAGCGCGAGCTGCGTGAGGTAGCGATCGAGCTCGTAGGGGCGCTCGCCGACCTCCTCGAGCAGCAAGATCGCCCCATCGAGCGGAAGCGCCCACGGGGTCCCGACCAGCATCGACGCGAGGGTGAGGTTGGCGGTGATCAACGGCCCCTCGTACACCCCAGCGCCGTGCGCGGTCAGCGCCCACGGGCGAACGCCGAGCGGCGTCGGATCGGTGAGAACACGCACCAGCTGCGCGACGTGTTCGTCGGGCACGTCCCCGAGCTGGCCGATCATCGGACCGTGGATCCCGCGCACCCCCGCGAGGTGCGCCCACGCCAGGAGCGCGGTGGCATCGGAGAACCCGACGATCGGCTTCGGATCGCGGCGCAGCAGCTCGGCGTCGAGCCGCGGGAGGATCCGCATGATCCCGTAGCCCCCGCGCGCGAGCACGATCGCGCGGATGTCGGGATCGCGCAGCATGGCGTGGAACTCGTCGACCCGAACATCGTCGTGCGCGGCGAGGTAGGTCGGCGCGAACGCGTCGGGTTCCCACGACGGCGCGACCGGCGCTGCGAGCGACGGCGCGAGCGCGATCCGGAACGTCTCGCCCAGGCGATCGAGCCCGCCGCGCAGGCGTGCCGACGTGATGCCGCCGGCGGGCGCGATGATGCCGATCGTCTGGCCGCGCGCGATCCGCGGGGGGGCGATCGGAGGATGGATCGTCGTCATGACCAGCGACGTGCTAGCGCGGCTTCGGCGCACGGCGGCGTTTCACGCTGCCAGCCTTCGGCTTGTCGGACGTCTCGCTGCTGATCTCGGTGGAGACCTCGCCCGTCACTTCCCCTTCGATGATCGGCATCTCCCCGGTCGTGCCGGTCTCGAGCCCGAGCGCGGACAGATCGACCGCCGGCATCACCATCGTCCGGCCGTCCCCACCCTCGGGTGCGGCCGCCGCGGCGTTGGGGCCGCTCGCCTGGAGGAGCTGCTCGAGCAAGGCCGGATCGACCGCGTCCATCACCACGGTCTTTTTCCCCTCGTCGATCGTGCGAGGGACCTCCGCGCCCTCGATCGGGCTTTCCGGCGCGCTCGCCACGAGCTCACCATCCGTCGTCGGGGGCGTCTCGGCCTTGATCCCGCCCTTGGTGGTGCGCTTCTTCACCGACGTCGGCGGGGCGGCTTCGACCACGAGCGGCGCGACCGGGACCGGCGGCGCCGGCGGCGCGACGACCTCGTCGGGGAGCGCGACGCGGGCGGTCCACCACGAGGCGATCGCGGGATCCACGAGCAGGGGTGCGACGTTCATGCCCGGGACCTGATCGGAGCCGCCGACCTGCTCGTGGATGGCGAGGACCTTGGCCTCGATCGCCAGGCCGTCGTCGGTCGCGATCGAGATCGTCGTGCCGACGGGCATCGGCGCCGGGACCTCGAGGTAGCCGGTGGTCGGGCGGACCCGCGCGAGCTTCACGCGTCGCTGGAGCGACAACCCGCGGTAGGTGAGATCCACGAAGCTCTCGATCATCTCGCGCCACGGTAGCATAGTGCGCGCGTGGGTTTGGTCGATCGAATACGCGCCTTCGCCGGCGACTTCGTCGCCGATCGCTCGGCCCCGATTCCCGACGACGATGTCGAGGGTCGAACGCGCGCGCTCGTCGTGCACGGCAACGAGTTCGGGTTCGATCCGTTCGGCATGTCGCGCGAGCACGTGCGCGGTGCGGTGAAGCTCGCGCGCTGGCTGTATCGCGTGTACTTCCGCGCGCAGGCGTTCGGGGTCGAGAACATCCCGGCGACCGGACGCATGATCGTCGTGTCGAACCACTCGGGGCAGCTGCCGTTCGATGGCCTCGTGATCAGCGCCGCCTGCTTCCTCGAGCCGCCCGTGCCGCGCCTGCTCCGGTCGATGGTCGAGTACTTCGTGCCGTCGGTGCCGTTCGCGTCCTACCTGCTGGCGCGGTGGGGCCAGATCACGGGCACGCCCGAGAACTGCCGACGGCTGCTCGCCGCCGAGGAGGCGGTGCTCGTGTTTCCCGAGGGCGCCCGCGGCATCAGCAAGCCGTGGAGCCAGCGCTACCAGCTCGCGCCGTTCGGCAAGGGCTTCCTGCGGCTCGCGCTCGAGATGGGCGCGCCGGTGATCCCGGTCGCGGTGATCGGCGCCGAGGAGCAGGCGCCGGCGGTGAACCTCAAGCCGCTCGCCAAGTTGCTCGGCATGCCGTCGTTTCCGATCGTGCCGTACCCGCCGTTCGTGCCGCTCGTGCCGCTCCCGGTCAAGTACCGCTTGTACTTCGGCGAGCCGATGTACTTCACCGGCGATCCCGACGACGACGACGAGATCCTCGACGAGAAGGTCAAGACGGTGAAGAACCGGATCCAGACGATGATCCACGCCGGGCTACGCGAGCGCAAAAATGTCTTCTGGTGACCGCAAGATGTAGGCGAAGCCTACGAGTCCGGCTTTCGCCGGATTGGTGAGCGCAGCGAACAAGTAGGCGAAGCCTACGAGTCCGGCTTTCGCCGGCAGGGTGAACGCAGTGAACAAGATCGTCATCACCGGTATCTCGGGGCGCCTCGGACGGATCCTCGCGCGCCGTCTGCATCACGACCTGAAGTGGGAGATCGTCGGGCTCGATCGACGGCCCATGATCGGGCGCCCCAAGGACATCGTCCATCACCAGGTCGATCTGCGCAGCAAGAGCGCACGGGACGTGTTCCGCACCGGCGAGGTCGACGCGCTCGTCCACCTCGGGGTCATGCACGATCCCCGGGCGCGACCCGGCGAGGTCTACTCGTGGAACATCACCGGCACGACCAAGCTCCTCGAGTACGCGCAGGCGTATCGCATCCCCAAGGTCGTGCTGCTCTCGAGCGCGAACGTCTACGGGCCGCGCCCTGACAACCCGCAGTTCCTGACCGAGGAGGCCCCGCTGCTCGCCGCGCAGCGGTTTCCGCAGATGCGGGATCTCGTCGAGATCGACCACCTCGTGTCGACGTTCCTGTGGCGCGCTCGCGAGATCGAGACCGTCATCCTGCGGCCGGTCCACATCCTCGGCCCGGTGCACAATGCCCCGTCGAACTACCTGCGACTCGAGCGCCCACCGATGTTGCTCGGCTTCGATCCGATGGTGCAGCTCATCCACGTCGAGGACGTCGCCGAGGCGATCGTCGCGGCGCTCGCTCCGGAGCGGCGGGGGATCTACAACCTCGTCGGCCCCGGGGAGGTGCCCCTGTACGCCGTGCTCCGCGAGCTCGGACGGCGGCCGATGCCGATCCCCCACCCGCTCGCGAAGTCGATCCTGTCGTTCGCGTTCCGCGTCGGGATGTCGAGCTTCCCCGTGGCCGAGCTCGATTTCATTCGCTACGTCTGCATGGTCGACGGTCGCCGGGCCGCGGCCGAGCTCGGCTTCCGTCCTCGCTTCGGGTTGCGCGAGACGATCCGAGCGGTCGACGACTAGTACTCGGCCACAGGGATTCTGACCGATTGCTGTCGTTGACGCGTTTGACGTCGACTTCGTCGTCGACCCCTTCGTTGTCCCTTGAACGGCGACGTTGAGGTTGCCCCCTTCGTTGTCGTCGACCGACGGCACGGCACGGGCAACGTCCAACCTCAACGATGGGAGCAAGCTCAACGTCGCCGTCGAACGCGTCAAGGTTGGGGCGTCGAGGTCAAGGTCGACGCGAGGCTCGAGACGTTGAACCGGTCAGAATCCCTGTGGCCGAGCACTAGTGACTGCCGGTCCGTGCCGTATCGCTTCGCCACACAGGTGTGGCGCTGTGTTCACAGCGACCTTCAGCCCATGGGACGCCGGGATCGCGCCATTCCGGCAACCGGTGGGTGACTGTCAGGGTCTGACGGTCGTGTGCGGCGGTTTTTCGGGCATTTTTGTCAGGGAATCGACGCAAGTTCCCAACAGACCGTCCTGGCGGGTCGAAACGTTCATGCACTAACGGGCACTTCAATCCCGTTGCCAGCCTGGCACGACACCTGCTTTCTGGTTCGACCAGCCCGCCCGCCGCTCAACGACGAACACCTAGGAAACACCAGATGAAGAACCTCTCCAAGCTCGGTCTCGCTGTCGCCTGCGCGATGACCTCCATGCTCGCCGGTTGCGAGCTCTATTTCGACGGTCACGACAACGGGAGCGACCACTGGAACTACTGTGGTAGCGACGGCTACTACGACTGCTACGGCGACGCCTGCACCTGGGTCACGTCGAGTTGCCCCGTGGGTGGCGGCAGCGGTGGGAGCGGTTACTCCTGCACCTCGAGCACGGATTGCGCCGCGGGCTGCTACTGCGCGAATGGCCTCTGTGAAGAGGCTGGCTTCTGCGCCACCGACGCCGATTGTGGCGCCGGCTTCCACTGCAACACCGACCGCGCGTCGTGCGAGGCGAACCCGCCCCAGCCCACCTGCGCGGCCGACAGCGAGTGCCCGAGCGGCGCGGTCTGCGCCGACGGCGCCTGCACCTCGACCTGCTCGTGCACGACCGACGCGCAGGCGCAGCAGGGCGGCTACGGGTACTGCGACGAGAGCCGCAACACCTGCGTGCCGGGCACGGACCCGGCCGGGACGTGCGCTGGCACCATCACCTGCAACATCGTGGCGCCGACCTGCGCCGCCGGCTCGGTGCCGCTCATCCTCGACGGTTGCTACACCGGCGAGTGCCGCGTGATCACCACCTGTGGCGAGACGCCGTCGTGCGGTGCGCTGAGCCACGAGGCGGACTGCCTCAACCGCGCGAGCGACTGCTCGGCCGTCTACACCGGCACTGGTTGCCACAAGCCGGACGGCAGCGCCTGCCACGCCGGTGACCAGAACTGCCTGTGCTCGAACTTCACGTTCAACTCGTGCGATGACCGCACGGCGCCGCGGACGTCGATCATCATCGACATGATGTCGAAGCGCCACATCGACGTCTCGACGATGCAACCGTAACCGTAACCAGACCAGCGGGCTCGTGTGTCAGGCCACCCTCGGGTGGCCTGACCGCGTTTCGGGCCCGTTTCGCCAGGTCGGTCCTGAACGGCGACATTGAGCTTGCCCCTTTCGTTGTCGTCGACCGACGGCACGGCAGCGCCGGGGTGGCAACGTCCAACCTCAACGATGGGGGCAAGCTCAACGTCGCCGTCGAACGCGTCAAGGTCGGGGGGCAACGTCGACGTCAAGGTCGACGCAAGGCTTGAGGAGACGTTGAACCGCTAGGCGAGCTTGAACGAGCGCAGGAACGGCCAGAGGGTGCGGAGGTCGAAGCGGGTCTCGCACGTGGCGACGTGCCGCTCGCCGCCGCCGGAGACGTCAAAGATGGCGGTAGGGAGCGAAGTGAACGACGCGCGTGGCGCGAGCCACCGGATCGTCTTCTCGCCGCGCATCTCGTACGCCGTGCCATCGTCGCCGGCGAACGCGAGCTCGTACCGGATGATCTTGTCGCCGAACAGCCGGATGGTGATCTCGCCCTCCGTGGGGACACCCGTCGCGCGTGGCGGCGCGAACAGCCGCCCCCGCAGCGCCGCCTTGCCGCTCGCCAGGTGCGCCCGGGTCGAGGCCGCCGTGGCGGTCACCTCGAAGCGAAAGGGATGACGCTTCCCCGGCTCCGAGTCCCACTCGATCGTGCCGGCCATCGTCTCGGCGAACTGGAACCCCATACCCGTAAGCCTAATCGATCGTGGGGGATGCGGTCGTGCTAAGACCGCCCCACGTTCTCCTCTTGCACGCCGCGCGTGCCCTGATCGACCTGGACGGACCATGGGACTTTTTCAAAAGATTTTCGGTAGCAGGAACCAGCGCGAGCTGAAGAAGATGGGGCCCGTCGTGGACGCCATCGCGGCGCTCGAGCCGAAGATCAAGGCCAAGAGCGACGCCGAGCTCAAGGCCATGACCGGCGAGCTCAAGACCAAGCTCGACAACGGCGCCACGCTCGACGACATCCTGCCCGAGGCGTTCGCGACCGTGCGCGAGGCCAGCGTCCGCGCGACCGGCATGCGTCACTACGACGTCCAGATGATCGGCGGCATGGTGCTGCACTCCGGCAAGATCGCCGAGATGCGCACCGGCGAGGGCAAGACCCTCGTCGCCACGCTCCCGACGTACTTGAACGCGCTCGGCGGCAAGGGCGTCCACGTCGTCACCGTCAACGCCTACCTGGCCAAGCGCGACGCCGAATGGATGGGGCGCATCCACGGCTTCCTCGGCCTGACCACCGGCGTGATCGTCCACGGCCTCGACGACAACGAGCGCCAGCGCAACTACAACTGCGACATCACGTACGGCCAGAACAACGAGTTCGGCTTCGACTATCTCCGCGACAACATGAAGCAGAACCCCGACCGCATGGTCCAGCGCCTGCTGAACTACGCGGTCGTCGACGAGGTCGACTCGATCCTCATCGACGAGGCGCGCACGCCGCTCATCATCTCGGGCGCCGGCGAGGCCTCCGGTGACCTGTACGTGAAGATCGACCGCCTGATCCCGCGCCTCAAGCGCGAGGAGCACTACACGGTCGACGAGAAGTCCCATCAGGTCATGATGACGGACGACGGCGTCGAGAAGATGGAGCAGCTGCTCTCCGTCGACAACCTCTACGAGGCGACCAACATCGCGCTCGTCCATCACGTGAACCAGGCGCGGCGCGCGCACATGCTCTCCATGCGCAACGTCAACTACCTCGTCGATCAGGGCAAGGTCGTGATCATCTCCGAGGACACCGGCCGCGCGATGCCGGGCCGGCGCTGGTCCGATGGGCTCCACCAGGCGATCGAGGCCAAGGAGGGCGTCACCGTCGAGGAGGAGAACCAGACCCTCGCGACCGTCACGTTCCAGAACTACTTCCGGCTCTACAAGAAGCTGTGCGGCATGACGGGCACCGCCGACACGGAAGCCCAGGAGCTGCACCAGATCTACAAGCTCGACGTCATGGTGATCCCGACGAACAAGCCGATGGTCCGCAAGGATCATGCGGACCTCGTCTACAAGAACGAGCAGGGCAAGTTCCGCGCGGTCGTCGCCGACATCGAGGATTGCTACAAGCGCGGGCAGCCGGTCCTCGTCGGCACGGTCTCGGTCGAGAAGTCCGAGGTCGTCGCCAATCTGCTCAAGCAGAAGAACCTGCCGTTCAACGTGCTCAACGCCAAGCAGCACCAGCGCGAGGCCTCGATCGTCGCGCAGGCGGGTCGCAAGGGCGCGATCACGATCGCGACGAACATGGCCGGTCGTGGCACCGACATCCTCCTCGGCGGCAACGCCGAGGCGATGGCGAAGGACGAGCTCGCCGAGGAGAAGGCCAAGCTGGCCCCGCTCCCCGAGGAGTCGCAGCCCGCGGTCGACGAGGAGGGCATGGCGATCG
This sequence comes from Pseudomonadota bacterium, assembly GCA_026387715.1. Lineage (GTDB taxonomy): Bacteria > Myxococcota_A > Polyangia > Haliangiales > Haliangiaceae > JABFXX01. Next base: position 6,355 of record JAPLLF010000094.1, on the reverse strand, counting down.
ACGCGCCGTTCCGCGGCGCCTCGGTGCCGTCGTTCGACGAGGAGGCCCGGCTCGCCGAGTTGGTGAAGCAGCACAAGGCGGACTGCGACGCCGAGCGCCTGGTCGTCCTCGAAGCCGGTGGCCTCAAGATCATCGGCACCGAGCGCCACGAGTCGCGCCGCATCGACAACCAGCTCCGCGGTCGCGCGGGTCGCCAGGGTGATCCGGGCAGCTCGCGGTTCTACCTCTCGCTCCAGGACGATCTGCTCCGCATCTTCGGCCTCGACAAGATGGCCGGCCTGATGGAGCGGCTCGGCCTCGAGGAAGACGTGCCGATCGAGTCGCCGATGGTGACCCGGTCGATCGAGGGCGCGCAGAAGAAGGTCGAAGGCCGGAACTTCGATCAGCGCAAGAACGTCCTCGAGTACGACGACGTGATGAACCAGCAGCGCAAGACGATCTACGCGATGCGCCGCCAGATCCTCGAGGGTCGCTACCACCGCGAGCCGAACGAGGAGGAGCTCAAGGCGGGCATCGAGCCCGAGCCGGTCACCGAGAGTGGTGACTGGACGCTCGAGAGCGTCACCCCGGACATCGAGCCGAAGCTGACCGAGATGGTCGACCTGCCGAAGCTCAACGAGATCGCTCGCCACGCGCGCGCGGGCTTCCCGATGGTGGCCGACGACAAGAAGAAGGCGGCCGCCACCGCGATCAACGCGGTCGAGACGATCAAGCCGCCGTACAACGGCAGCGAGCCGTGGGAGCAGGTCCTGTCGCGGATGGACGGCACGCCGCCCAAGCGGCTCGGGCTGATCCTCGAGCACTACTACGACGTGAAGCTCGACGACCTGCTCGCCAAGCCGACCAAGGAGCTCGACGCCTGGCTCGCCAAGCAGTGGCCCGACGTCCCGCCGAACCCCGACACGCGCCCGCCGTGGCGCGTGCTACGCGGCGAGATCTGGCGTCAGTTCGGCACGCTGCTCGATCTCGAGAAGACGTACGACAAGCCGCGCAAGGAGCTGCTCGAGCTCTGCATCAAGCAGGTCGCCGGGTCGCTGATCCAGCAGCGCGAGCGGCTCCACGACACGTCGGACGCGCGCATGGCCGCGGTGATCGAGAAGGTCATGTCGCCCGACGTCACCGAGGACGAGTGGGACTGGGACGAGCTCGAGGACGCGCTCGAGGAGCAGTTCAACATCCAGATCGACGTGGCCCAGGGCACGCCCGACGAGGTGGCCGCCCAGGTGTGGCCCGAGGTCGAGAAGAAGCTGGCCGAACGCGAGAAGGAGCTCGAGCGTCCGTGGCTCATGTACTTCCAGCGCCACTTCTCGCTCGAGGAGATCGACGCGCAGTGGATCGAGCACCTCAAGACGATGGAGTCCCTGCGCGAGGGCATCGGCCTGCAGGGCTACGGCCAGAAGGATCCGAAGAAGGAATACAAGAAGGCCGGCTTCACGATGTTCTCCGAGATGATGGATCGCATCGGCGCGAACACGATCAGCAAGCTGTTCCGCGTGCAGATGGAGCGTCAGCCGGAGAACGTGCCGCAGCTCAAGGACAAGCAGCGCGAGCTCGAGGAGCACGGCGGCGCGGCGGGCAAGTCCGACGAAGAGGAGGCCACGCAGCAGCAGGCCCAGCGCGGCGGCCAGCAGCAGGCGCGGCGCGCACCGGGCGAGCCGCAGGGTAACGACGGCGACGAGACCAAGGAGCCGACGCGGCGCGAGCGCCCCAAGGTCGGTCGCAACGATCCGTGTCCGTGCAACTCGGGCAAGAAGTACAAGAAGTGCCACGGCAAGGACGACGAGGCCGCGGCTTCCGAGTAGCCAGGACCGGCCGTGTGACGCATTGCAGCGTCGATATCGACACGGACCGCGATTGATCTTGCGAGGGGGCGGGAGGATGCTGCTGCGCACCAATGCGCATCGGCGTCCCTAAAGAGATCAAGACTCAAGAATTCCGCGTCGGCATGACCCCAGCCGGCGTCGCAACCCTCGTGGCACGGGGCCACAAAGTCCTCGTCGAGAAGGGCGCGGGCCTCGGCTCGGCGATCCCCGACGAGCACTACACCGCCGTCGGTGCGCAGATCGTCCCCACCAAGGAAGAGATCTGGGCGTGCGACATGGTGGTCAAGGTGAAGGAGCCCATCGCGCCGGAGTTCGCGCTGATGCGGAAGGACCTCCTCCTGTTCACGTACCTCCACCTCGCGGCGGCGCAGGAGCTCGGCAAGGAGCTCCTCAACCGTGGCGTCAACGGCGTGGCGTACGAGACGATCGAGCCGACGCCGGGTGACCTCCCGCTGCTGACGCCGATGAGCGCCGTCGCAGGCCGCATGAGCGTGCAGGCCGGCGCGACCTACCTCGAGCGCGAGCGCGGCGGCAAGGGCGTCCTCCTCGGGGGCGTGCCCGGCGTCAAGCGTGGTCGCGTGACCGTGATCGGCGCGGGCGTCGTCGGCAGCAACGCCGTGAAGATGGCCGTCGGCCTCGGCGCGAGCGTCACCGTGCTCGACGTCAACCTCAAGACGCTGGCCTACCTGGACGACATCTACTCGGGCCGCATCTCCACCCAGTACTCGGATCCGCTCAGCATCGAGCGCGCGGTCGTCGAGAGCGATCTCGTGATCGGCGCCGTGTTGCTCCCGGGCGCGCGGGCGCCGCGCCTCGTGACCGAGGCGATGCTCAAGAAGATGGAGCCCGGCTCGGTGATCGTCGACGTGTCGATCGATCAAGGCGGCTGCGTCGAGACCGCGCGGGCGACCTACCACGACAACCCGACGTACGTCGTCCACGACGTGATCCACTACATGGTGGCGAACATGCCCGGCGCGGTGCCGCGCACGTCGACCTACGCGCTGACGAACTCCACGATCAGGTACGTGCTGGCGCTCGCCGACGGCGGCCTCGAGAAGGCCGTCGCGACGATCCCGCACATCGTGACGGGCATCAACACGTACAAGGGCACGGTCCCGCACGCCGCGGTCGCCGAGGCGCTCGGTGTGCCCTTCACGCCGTTCAAGGCGTAGTCGTCCCGGGTGAGACCACTCCCAGCCACATGGGAGTGGGTCTCCCACATGACCGGACAAACACCGGCCTGAATCTCTCCCTTTCGATGGTTCGGCTCGGCACGTGACTTGCGAAGAGCTGGTCGTGATGAAGCTCCTCTCCGGGTTTGTTCTCCTGGGAATGTTGGCCGGCGCGTGCGTGACGGAGGTCGATGCGTACGAGACGCCCGACGACTCCGATCTGCCCCCGGAAGGCTCGGAGGCGGCCCTCACCAACGGGCAGCGCACCGCCTACAACTTCTTTGTCTCCAAGGGGCTCACCCCCAAGCAGTCGGCCGGCATCGTCGGCAACCTGATGCAGGAGTCGAGCGTGTCACCGACGGCCGTCGAGTACGGCGGTGGCCCGGGTCGCGGCATCGCGCAGTGGGGAGTCGGCGCCCGCTGGGACGTCAGCCGCGGCGACAACGTGATGAGCTACGCGGCCGGCCGCGGCGTGTCCCGCTGGGCGCTCACCACCCAGCTCGACTTCATCTGGTACGAGCTCGCCACCGTCGGTGGCTATGGCCTCGCGGAACTCCGGGCGGCCACGACCGTGGCCTCGGCGGTTCGCGCGTTCCAGGACAAGTTCGAGAAGTGCGGGACCTGCGCGGCATCGAAGCGCCTGACCTACGCGAACCAGGTCCTGGCCGCCTACGGCAACACGACCCCGACCCCCACGCCCGATCCGACGCCCGACCCGACCGATCCGACCGCCCCGCCGACGCCCACGCCGGCCGGCACGACCTGCCACTCGGCGACGCTCGACATGGACGTCCCCCAGAACACCTGCGTTCAGGCCAGCTCCGATGGCCTCTGGTACCAGTGCTCCGACGGCGCGTGGGTCGACCGCTACTCCGATCCCGAGCCCTGCAGCAGCATCCATCCCCTCTGAATCGGGTTCTTTCGGCGTGATCCGGGAACAACCACTGGGTTCCCCAGGGTAGATACCCCGACATGCAGGCCGCCAACAACGCCGCGAAGCGCAGCGAGTTCGAGCGCCAGGCGCTGGTGCACTTCGATGCCCTCTACGGAGCGGCGTACCGGCTGACGCGCAACGCGCGCGACGCCGAGGACCTCGTGCAGGACAGCCTGCTCCGTGCCTTCCGGTTCTGGGACTCGTTCGAGCAAGACTCCAACTGCAAGGCGTGGCTCCTCCGGATCGTGACCAACACGTTCATCAACGAGTACCAGCGCAAGAAGCGCCACCGCGAGGTTCTCGACGCCGCCACCGCCGAGCAGGACTCGACCGATGGCGTGCTGATCCACGCGGATGCCAACGACAAGCAGTCCCCCGAGCGCACCCTGCTCGAGCGCAGCGTCTCCGACGACGTCCAGCGCGCGCTCGAGTCGCTTCCAGACGACTTCCGCACCGCCGTGGTGCTGTGCGACGTCAACGGGCTCGCCTACAAGGAGATCGCCGAGATCATGGCCTGCCCGGTGGGCACGGTGATGAGCCGGCTGTTCCGTGGGCGCAAGCTGCTCGCGGCCGCGCTCCGCCCGTTCGCCGTCGCGGAGGGCTATGTTCGCGAGCCACGCGCCACGGCACCGACGACCGAAGACAAGCCCCTCGATCTCGAGAAATATCGTGCGGCGAAGGCTGCCAAAGGCACCCCATGAGTTCCACCCGTCTCTGTGAAAGCATCGACACCCTGTCGATGGCGTACCTCGATGACGAGCTCGCGGTCGAGGAACGCCGTGAGCTCGACCTCCACATGCTCGAGTGCGGCGCCTGCCGGACTCAGCTCGACAACGAACGCGAGGAGCTGTCCCTCGTGCGCAAGGCGCTCGCGGTGCCGCCGGCACCGGCCGAGGTGCGCGAGCGGATCGCGTCGGCCCTGGCCCGCTCCATCGACGCCGACGAGGTCACGCGCGCCCGCGAGGCCCGCGAGGCGCGTCGCTCGCGGCTCTCGCGCTTCATGCTCCCGGGTGCGGCGATGATCGCGGCCGCCGCGTCGCTGGCGGTGTTCGTCGCGATGCAACCCTCCGGGGAGACCAGGGCGACGGCGATCGCCCACGAGGCGCTGCGCCAGCAGACCAAGGCTCTCCCGCTGGAGGTCCAGGGCGTCGGCACCGCGCCGTGGCTGCGCCAGCACTTCGCCCCGACGGTGACGCTGCCTCGCTTCGAGGACTCGGTCGCGCTCGTGGGCGCGCGCCTCACCGCGGTGAACGGCCACGACGCCGCCCAGCTCCAGTACGAGATCCACATCGGCTCCGGATCGATCGGCCTGTCGGCGGTGGTGATCCGCGACATCCAGCCGGCGCAGCTCGGCGGGGGCGACGACATCGTCGTCGGGGCGCCCGGGCGGCAGCTGATGCTGCACGTCATCGACATCGACGGCGTGCCGGCGGTGACGTACGTGGACGACAACCACACCGGCTACGTCTTCATGTCGGGCCAGCTCTCGGCACGCGAGGTCGTCAGGCTCGTCGTGGCGTCGAACCTGATCGACCGCGCACAAGACCTCCGCTAAGCCCTCGGGGTATCATCTCAGGCGGATGAACCGACGCATCTTGCTGATCGACGCCGACCCGGCGTTCCGGACCACCCTTCAGCAACACCTCGGTCGCTACCGATTCGATGTCATCGTCGAGCCCGACGCCGACCTGGCGTTCGCGGACGCGACGGCCGCGCCACCCGCGCTGCTGATCGTCGCGGTCGACGAGCCCGACAAGGCCGGCTACAAGGTCTTCCAGCGCGCGAAGAAGGGTGTGCTCGGCAAGGTGCCGCTGATGCTCGTGACTTCGACGCTGCCGGCGGCAAGCTTCGCGAAGCACCGCACGATGAACGTGCACGCCGACGAGTACATCGACAAGCGCAAGCTCGGCGTGGACGAGCTGCTCGGCAAGCTCGACAATCTGATCGGGCTGGGCGAGCAGGTGCCGCAGGCGCAGGCGAGCGACGACGACCTCGACATCCCGGTCGACGTCGAAGACATGGCGCTGTCCGACAACGACATGCTGCTCGACGACGTCATCGGGGACCTCGAGGCCGAGCCAGCCGGCGAGGCGTCCGTCGCGGATGCCCGCGTCGACTTCATGGACGCCGAGACCGACGCGGCGTTCGAGGCGCTGCTCGGGGGTGATCTGTTCGGTGACGCGCCGGCCACGACCGTCGGCCAGCGGCTCGAGGCGCGCGCAGAGGTTGCACAGCCGCCGATCGTCGAGCCGATCGTCGAGCCGATCGTCGAGCCGATCGTCGAGCCGATCGTCGAGCCGATCTCCGAGCCGATCCACGACCACGCCATCGTCGAGCCGATCCACGACCACGCCATCGTCGAGCCGATCCACGACGAGCCGATCCACGAGCCGTTCCACGACCAGGCCATCGTCGAGCCGATC
>JAPLLF010000724.1 GCA_026387715.1 Pseudomonadota bacterium | reverse complement strand
GCCAAGCAGGGCAAGTACCTCAAGTTCAAGCAGCTGTTCTGGGAGAAGGCGTTCGACCCGTACCAGGCCGCGCGTGACCCGTCCAAGCTCGGCAAGGACAACATCTACGCGTTCGCCGGCGAGGCGGGTGTCGACGTCGAGAAGCTCAAGGTCGACATGGCCGGCGAGGACTGCAAGAAGCACATCGCCGAGGACATGGCCGAGCTCGCGAAGTTCCACGTCAACTCGACGCCGACCCTCTACGTCAACGGCACGGTCGTCGGCGGCGCGATGCCGAAGGAGAACTTCAAGGAGCTCATCGACGCGAAGCTCAAGCTCGTGGAGGCCTCGGGCGTCAAGGCTGGCGAGTACTACGACAAGGAGATCCTCGCCAAGGGCGAGAAGAAGTTCCGCAGCAAGCTCGACCCCAAGCCGTAAGCAGCGGTAGCGGCTAGTTGCGCAGGCGGGCGCCGTTGCCCGCCTGGTAGTCGACGATCTTCATCTCCATGTCGCCCCAGTCGGTGCGCGCCACGATCTGCAACGGCACGCGCCCGTCGTCGTCGCTGATCCAGATCGTGAAGCGGCGCTCGTCGCTGTCGGGATCGCGGAGCCCGTCGCGCGTGAGCTTGTAGCTGCGCGCGTCGAGCCGCAGCGCGGGGTACGCGCCGAGCTCGGTGACGAGCTGCTCGCGCTTGGCGATCGTCATCTCGACGTGCCACAGGTAGCGGCTGCGCAGCACCTCGACGGCGATCTTGCTGCCCACCGCGCCCTCCCACGAGCGCAGCGCGACGAGGAACGCGTTGTAGTCCCACACGTCGACCTGGGAGACCTTCTGGGGCTCGGGGATCGGCGGCGCGTCGTTGAGGTGGAACGTCATCGGCACGCGATCGCCGACGCGCTCGGACAGCCGGGCCTCGACGTGCTCCTTGTCGTCGGTGTCGTGCGCGAACTCGTCGGCCTGCCAGCGCAGCGGGCGGCCGGTGGCGACGTCGATCCACGACGAGAAGTAGTCGTCGACCTTCACGGCGAGGTTCGCGAGCCCGACGGACCGCGCGTGCGCCTGGACGAGGATCGCCTGCTTGCCGTCGATGGTGGCCGGCGCATCGCCGACCGAGATCTCGTACGACGCGAGCGCGAGGCCCTGGAGCGCCAGGCGGTAGGTCATGTGCTCGCCGGGCGTGACGCGCGGTGCGCCCTGCGGCAGCGCGTTGGTCAGCCCCAGCGGGGCGACGGACCCCGCGGAGAGCCCCGCGTGGTGACCGCACGCGGCGAGCGCGAGGAGAGCGGCGAAGGCCGGGGAGCGCATGCACGAACTCTAGGATCGTTTGGGCGCTTGGGGTAAGTTCCGCGCCGATTCGCGTCATCGTCACCGCCGCGCATCGAGAGGTCCAATCACGATGGAAACCAAGGAACTTGAACGCGTCGTCATCCGCTTCACGGGTGACTCTGGCGATGGCATGCAGCTCACGGGTGGTGAGTTTGCCAAGGCGGCCGCCGAGGCCGGCAACGACATCTCGACGTTCCCGGACTTCCCGGCCGAGATCCGTGCGCCGGCCGGCAGCTTGTTCGGAGTGTCGGGCTTTCAGCTCCACTTCTCGTCGAGCGAGATCTACACGCCGGGCGATGCCCCCGACGTGCTCGTGTGCATGAACCCGGCGGCGCTCAAGACGAACCTCAAGGATCTCGTCGACGGCGGCACGCTGATCGTCAACTCGGGCGCGTTCATCGAGGCCAACCTCAAGAAGGCGGGCTACACCGAGAACCCGCTCGAGGGTACCGGTCTCCAGAAGTACAAGGTCCACTCGGTCGACATCAACCACCTGACGAACACCGCGCTCGACGGCTCCGAGCTCACGACCAAGGAGAAGGGGCGCGCCAAGAACTTCTTCGCGCTCGGCCTGGTGTTCTGGATGTACGGCCGCGAGACCGAGGCGGAGATCCGCCGCATCTACGCGCAGTTCGCCAAGAAGCCCGGCTACGGCGAGGCGAACGTGAAGGTGTTCAAGGCCGGCTACCACTACGGCGAGACCGCCGAGGTGTTCCAGACGGTCTACAAGGTGCCCGCCGCGACGTTCGCGCCCGGCCTCTACCGCAACATCACGGGCAACGAGGCGATCGCGCTCGGCCTCGTGGTCGGCGCGGAGCTCGCGGGCAAGAAGCTGTTCTACTCCGGCTATCCGATCACGCCGGCGTCGTCGATCCTGCACTCGCTCGCGAAGTACAAGAACTTCGGCACGCTGACGTTCCAGGCCGAGGACGAGATCGCGGCGATCGGCGCCGCGATCGGCGCCGCGTACGGCGGGGCGATCGCGGTCACCGCGTCGTCGGGCCCGGGCATCGCGCTCAAGGGCGAGGCGATCGGGCTCGGCGTGATGACCGAGCTGCCGCTCGTGATCATCAACGTCCAGCGCGGCGGGCCGTCGACGGGGCTCCCGACGAAGACCGAGCAGAGCGACCTCGCGCAGGCGGTCTACGGGCGCAACGGCGAGTCGCCGATCCCCGTGATCGCGGCGAAGTCGCCGGGCGACACGTTCTACTGCGCCGTCGAGGCCGTGAAGATCGCGACGCGCTACATGTGCCCGGTGATGCTGCTGTCGGACGGCTACATCGCCAACGGCAGCGAGCCGTGGCCGCTGCCGGATATCGCCGCGATCCCGCGCTTCGACATCACGCATCGCACCGATCCGGATGGCTACTTCGTCTACCAGCGCGATCCCGAGACGCTGGCGCGCGAGTGGGTGATCCCGGGGACGCCGGGGCTCGAGCACCGCATCGGCGGGATCGAGAAGGACGCGCTGACGGGCAACATCTCGTACGCGCCGGAGAACCACGAGAAGCAGACGCACGTTCGCCAGGCGAAGATCGATCGCATCGCGCAGGAGTTCGGCGAGCTCGACCTCTACGGCGAGACCAGCGGCGACGTGCTCGTGATCGGCTGGGGTGGCACGTTCGGCTCGCTCCGCCAGGCGACGCAGGTCCTGCAGCGCCAGGGCAAGAAGGTCACGCACGTCCACCTGCGCTGGCTGTCGCCGCTCGAGCCCAAGCTCGCGTCCGTGATCCGCAACTTCAAGCACGTGATGTGCGCCGAGCTCAACCTCGGGCAGCTCCGGCAGATGATCCGCGCGCAGTACCTGATCGACGTCGTCGGGCTCAACAAGGTGCAGGGCCTGCCGTTCATGGTCCGCGAGGTCACCGCGGCCGTCGACAACCTCCTCTCCAACGTCAAGGCCAGCTCATGAGCGAAGCAGTCAAGATCAAGCTCTCCAAGAAGGACCTCGAGACCGACCAGGACGTGCGGTGGTGTCCGGGGTGCGGCGACTACGCGATCCTCGCGACGGTGCAGCGGTCGCTCGCCTCGCTCGGGATCAAGCGCGAGAACACGGTGTTCGTCAGCGGCATCGGCTGCTCGAGCCGGTTCCCGTACTACATGAACACGTACGGGTTCCACACGATCCATGGCCGCGCGCCGACGCTCGCGTCGGGCCTGCACATCACGCGCCCCGATCTCGACGTGTGGGTGATCACCGGCGACGGCGACGGCCTGTCGATCGGCGGCAACCACATGATCCACGCGCTCCGGCGCAACATGGATCTCAAGATCATCCTGTTCAACAACCAGATCTACGGCCTCACCAAGGGGCAGTACTCGCCGACGTCCGCGGTCGGCACGCGCGCGCCGTCGACGCCGACCGGCTCGATCGATCACCCGCTCAACCCGATCTCGCTCGTGCTCGGTGCCGGCGCGACGTTCGTCGCGCGGTGCGCGGACACCGACGCCAAGCTGCTGGCCTCGATCCTCGAGCGTGCGTACCACCACAAGGGTGCGGTGCTCATCGAGATCCTGCAGAACTGCCCGGTGTTCAACGACGGCGTGTGGGAGGGCGTGAAGGACGATCCGAAGGGTCGCCAGATCGTGCTCCAGGACGGCAAGCCGCTGGTGTTCGCCGACGGGACCAAGGGCATCAAGCTCGGCGCGGGGCTCGTGCCCGAGATCGTCGACGTCGTCGATGGCGACACCTCGCAGCTCGTCGTGCACTCCGAGCAGGGCTCGCCGCTCTACGCGCACCTCCTCGCCGGCCTGGTGCAGCCGAGCTTCCCGATGCCCATGGGTGTCCTGTACCGGACCGACAAGCCGACGTACGAGGCGCTCGCGAACCAGCAGGTCACCGACGCGATCGCCAAGCAGGGCAAGGGAGATCTCGGCAAGCTCATGTCCTCCGGCATGGTGTGGGAAGTCTGCGCGGACGGCTCGCGCAAGGATCGATCGTAGTCATGTCGCATATCGTTAGCTCTGAAGACGTCGAGAAGACGATCGCCGCGTTCACGCGCCTCGATCAACGCGGGGACAAGCGCGCGATGAACAAGCTCGCGCAGCGGCTGCAGAAGGAGCAGCCGTTCCTGCTCCAGCACGCCGCGTCGGTGCGCACCGATCACGGCGACACCGTCGGTGAAGCCGCGGTGTTCTACGCGACGCTCGTGTGGGCGATGTTCGATCGCGGGCTCGCCGGCACGTTGCCGCGCATCACCGTGCAGAACCTCGCCGACGCCGAGAAGGTCGTCACCGACGCGCTCGCCACGGTCCCCGGCGTCGCCGAGCGGGCGCCGCACGAGCGGATCGCGCCGAGCCTCGCCGAGCTGCAGCCGAACCTGTACGCCAAGCTCGCCGAGCTCCTCGCCGAGGACGTCAAGGAGGCGGCGATGACGCTCGAGACCGCCTCGACGATCATCAAGCCGACCGAGGTCGTGATCGAGGCGTTCGACGCCGCGGTCGCGGGGCGTCGGGTGGGCGAGCAGCAGGGCACGATCGTCGCGGCGGACAAGCCGGGGCGCAACGAGCCGTGCACGTGCGGCTCGGGCAAGAAGTACAAGAAGTGTCACGGCGCCGAGTAGCGTCCTGAGCGCTGGTGAGCGGCTCCTCCGACGATACCGCGCACGACGACACCCTCGTCGGTGACGATCGCGCGGACGTCACGAGCGGTGCGAGCGGTCCGCGGATCCGCGTGTCGCGCACGACGCTCTCGCCGCGGCCGAACTATCCGCAGCTGACCGAGGTCGATCCCGCGCACTACGTGTTCGAGCGCGAGATCGCCCGCGGCGGCATGGGGCGCATCCTGGTCGCGCGCGACCGCCGCCTCGGCCGCGAGGTCGCCGTCAAGGAGACGCTGGTGAGCGGCCGCGGCGCGCGGCGGTTCGAGCGCGAGGCGCGGATCACCGCGCGCCTCCAGCACCCGTCGATCATCGCCGTTCACGAGGCCGGCACGTGGCCGACCGGCGAGCCGTTCTACGCGATGCGCCTCGTGACCGGGCGCTCGCTCGACGAGGCGATCGGCGCGGCGGCGACGTACGCCGAGCGGCTCGCGCTGCTCCCGAACGTGCTCGCGGTCGCCGACGCGATGGCGTACGCCCACGGGCAGCGGGTCATCCACCGCGACCTCAAGCCGCGCAACGTCGTGGTCGGCGCGTTCGGCGAGACCGTCGTGATCGACTGGGGGCTCGCGAAGGAGCTCGACGCGCCGGGCGCCTCGCAGGGCGGGCGCGACCCGCTCGACTCGCTCGCGGGCGAGGCGGGGGACACGGGCGACGTGGCCGCGGCCTCCTTCGACCCCGATCGCACCGCGTCCGACACGATCGACGGCGAGGTGCTCGGCACGCTGGCGTACATGCCCCCGGAGCAGGCGAACGCCCAGGCCGTCGACGAGCGCGCCGACGTCTACGCGATCGGCGCGATGCTCTATCACGTGCTCGCGGGCTGTCCGCCGTTCACCGCCGGCAGCCCGGCGGAGCTGCTCACCGCGGTGTGGACGATCGCGCCGCGATCGCTGCGCTCGATCGTCCCCGACGTCCGCACCGAGCTGGCCGCGATCGTCGAGCGCGCGATGGCGCGCGATCCCGCCGCGCGCTACCCGGACGCGCGCGCCCTCGCCGAGGATCTGCGCCGGTTCCAGACCGGGCAGCTCGTGGGCGCGCACCGCTACTCGTCGCGGCAGCTGCTGCGGCGATGGCTCGGTCGTCACCGGACGGCGATCGCCGCGGTCGCGACCGCCGCGATCGTGGGGATCGTGATCGGCGTGGCCGCGATCCGGCGCGTCGTCGACGCCGAGGCGCGCGCGCAGGTGGAGCGCACCAGCGCGCTGGCGCATCGCCAGACGGCCGAGGACCTGATGCAGTTCATGCTGGTCGAGCTCAAGGGCAAGCTCGCGCCGATCGGCAAGCTCGACCTGCTCGACGCGGTGGCGCGGCGCGCGATCACCTACTACGACGCGCGCGACGGCGATCGGTCCACCGCGACCGACGAGGACGTCCACCTCGCGGCGATCGCGCGGCTCGGCGTCGGCGAGGTGCTCGAGGCCCGCGGCGACGTGACCGGCGCGCTGGCCGCGTACACCAAGGCCGCGGCGAGCCTCGACGCGCTCGTCCAGCGTCGGCCCGAGGACGCGCGCTACGAGCTCCGCGCGATGGAGGCCGCCGTCCACGTCGCGGACATCCACCAGCTGCAGGGCGAGGCTTCGCTCGCGCTCGCGAGCTACCGCACGCTCCACGCCCACGCCGAACGCCTGCTCGCCACCCGCCCCGTCGACGTCGCGGTGCTCGGGGCCGCGTACACGTACCGGTCGAGGATCGGCGCCGTCCTGGAGCGCCAGGGCGAGAGCGCCGCGGCCCTCGACGAGTACCGCCAGGCGCTCGCGCTCGCGGTCCGCCGGGCCGATCTCGACGACACCTCGTCGGCGCAGCACATCCTCGTCGACGCGCACGCGCGGGTCGGCCGGATGCTCGAGCGGGCGCACGACGATCTCGACGGCGCGCTCGCCGAGCTCCGGATCGGGCTCGCGATCGGCGAGCGCCAGATGGCGCTCGCCCCCAAGGACCCGCACTGGATCGGGGACGTCGCGGTCAGCCACAACGAGGTCGGCACGATCCTCCAGCAGCAGCACGATCTCGTCGGCGCGCTCGCCGAGTTCCGCGCGGGCAAGGCGGTCGCCGATCGGGCCGCGGCGATCGATCCGTCGGAGACGGGCGCGCGCTCGACGCAGGCGCTGCTCGCGGAGAAGCTCGGCCTCTTGCTGTTCGAGCAGCACGACCTCGGCGGCGCGGCGATCGAGTACGCCACCGCGGATCTGGTGTGGACCGAGCTGACGGCGCGCGATCCGGCGAACCTGGAGTGGGCGCGCTCGCGGTCGGTGACGTCGAACAAGCTCGGGGACGTGCGCCTCGCGACCGGCGATGTCGCCGGGGCGCTCGCGGCCTACCGCGCGGCCCTGGTGATCCGCGAGAAGCTGGTCGCCAAGGCTCCGTCCAACACGGACTGGCGGCGCGACCTGTTCTACAGTCACTACAAGCTCGCGGCCGCGGCGCGCAAGGTGCCCGATCGCGCGCTGACGATCGCGGCGCTGCGCGCGGCGCTGGTGGTCGCCGACGGCACGCTGGCGGAGCACCCGGGCAACGAGCGGTTCGCCGACGACGCCGCCGAGACCCACGACGAGCTCGGCCAGGAGCTCTACGCCGCCGGGAACCTCGCGGGCGCCGAGGCCGAGCTGCGCGCCGCGGTCGCGATCGCGACGCGCATGGCGGCGCTGCCCAAGCCGAGTCGCGACTGGGCCAAGCTCATCCGGCAATTCACCAAGCCCCGCGCGCCGCGCTGATACGATGGATCGATGAGGTGCACGCTGGCGCTGGTGATCGTGGCTACCGGGTGTGGATTCAGCGGCCACGGCACGGTCGATGCGACCGGCCCCGGAGGGGAAGCGAGCGATGCGTTGTTGACGATCGTGGACACCCCCGCGGACGCGGCGGGCCTGGCGTTCTCGTACGTCGTCGAGGCCGAGACCTTCACCTCGTCGGTGCCCGTGATGGCGCACGCGTGGCAGGTCGTGACGACGACCCCCGGCTACCTGGGCACCGGCTACGTGCAGGATCTGCCGGGCAACGGGTTCCCGTGCGTCGACGGACCGACGGTGTCGGCGTGCTCCGCGTACCTGACGTACGCGTTCAGCCTTCCAAAGCCAGGGATGTACTACCTGCACGCCAAGGTCGCGGCGACATCCAACAGCGACGACTCGTTCTGGCTGGGGATGGACGGGCAGGCGTGGGAGAACGCGAACGTGCTCCAGAACGTCGGGTTTCAGTGGCGGACGTTGTCGACCCCCAAGATGCTCACCAGCGGCTCGCACGCGATCTACCTGTGGGCGCGCGAGGCCGGGGTGCAGGTCGACCGGATCGCGCTCGACGCACTCCCGACCCCGCCGCCCTAGTCGCCGAGGTGCCAGAACCGGCGCATCGCGGCGGTCCACTCGACGGCGTTGCTCGCGGCGAGCTTGAACATCCGGTACAGCGGGCCGTGCTCGACCACGTGGTCGATGTGATGGGTCGGCGACACGCCGGGGAGGGGCAGGTCGATCGACATCACCCCATCGTGGATCTTGGTGACGTGGTCGGGCGACACGCCGGCGATCAGCTGGTGCATCGACTCGTTGCTGCACAGCACGTCGCAGTGGAACCGCTCGACGCCGCGCTCGGTGGCGGCGGCGACGAGCCGCACGAACAGCAGCCGTCCGAGGCCCTGTCCCTGCGCCGCGTCGGCGACGGCGATCGCCGCCTCGGCCGTCGTCGGATCGGCGGGGGAGCGGATGAACCGCGCGATGCCCAGGCCGACCGGCAGGTCGCTGGGGTGGTCACCGGCAGGCTCGCGCACCGCGCCGAGCGCGAAGTGGTCCTCGTGATCGACCTCGGTGAGGTAGCGCAGCTCGTCGGGCGTGAGCGCGCCCTTCGGCGACAGGAAGCGGGCGTAGCGCGAGCGCTCCGAGAGGCCGTCGAAGCCGCGCCGGAGCAGCTCCTTGTCGTCGGGGGTGACGAGCCGCAGCCGGACCGGGGTGCCGTCGCGCAGCGTCGCGTGTTCGACGTAATCGGACGTGAAGTGACGCATCGCAGCTGGCGGCGCATCATCCCCTGCCAGGGCCCTACTTGTCGACGGCGCGCAGCTGCGAGGCCAGCACGATCGCGAGGTTCAAGTACTTGCCCTTGACGAGCTGCGGCGTCGCCTCGACGTCCAGCGTGCGGCCGATCCACGCGCCGGGCGCGGCGCCGCGCGCGAGCGTCTGCCAGATCGCGAGCGGCACGATCACCGACACGAGCTCGTAGCCCTTCGGCTTGCCAACCTCGAACGACAGGAACGCCGTCGCGCTGTCCATCATCGCGGCGTACTTCACGGTGCCGCGCACGAGGCTCGGCTTGCCGACGGCCGCGAGCAGCCCGGCCTCGTCGGTCGCGGCGATCTTGCGCAGGCCGATCGTCGTGAAGCTCCACGTGCGCTCGACCTTCTGCGGCCTGGGCTCGACGCGCCCGGGCGCCCACATCGCCGAGACCTTCACCGTGTAGCGGGCGCCGGCGTCGAGCAGCGTCCTGGGGATCGCGCAGATCACGCCGTACTGGCCGAAGCTGGTCGCGGGTGCCTCCGGCGTCGACAGGTACACGGGCACCTTGGTGCCCTTGGCGTCGACGAGCTCGACGGCGACGTCGGTGACCTTGTCGAACGGCGGGAACTGGAGCGTGATCGGATAGCCGCCGAGGTGTCCGCCGCCGGGGATCGGGTTGGGGATCTCGAGGCCGAACGCGAGCGGCACGTCCTGCTGATCGCGGCCGGGGTACGCGACCGGCCAGCCCTGCGCGGCGGGCGGCGGCGTCGGGGCGTTGATGAACATCACGGCCGCCATCAGCGTGCCGTCGGGGAGCGCCGCATAGCCGACGCCGATCCTGGCGAGCTCGGGGCTGAGGATCGGCCGGCGGTGGTACAGGCCGGCCATGAAGCCGTCGACCGCGGTGGGCAGATCCGACACCCCGGGGAACAGATCGGCGGCCTTGCCACACGCGGCCCCGGCGGGCGACGCGCCCGGCAGCGCGGGGTCCTGCTGGTGCGCGTGCAGGCCGACCATCGCGTCGGTGTCGCGGTTGAGCCGCATGTACGTCGCGTGCGCGGCGCAGCCGGCGCTCGCGGTCGCGTCGAGGGTCACCTGCGGCAGGCCGGCGGCGGCGCGGTAGTGGTTGATCAGGTGGAGGACCTCCTCCTCGGGCGTCGGCGCCGGCATCTCCTTGGCGCCAGCCGTCGAACCCAGGGCGAGGAGCGTGACGAGCGCGAGGCGAGCGACCATCGATCGATCATAGGCGATCGTGGGCGTGTGGGCATGTTGCAGGATGTGAACGGCTAGAAGCTGAGGCGAAAGCCCACCTGCGCGGACGTCGGCGCGTAGCGCTGGGTCGGGTTCTTGAAGTTCGGGTTGCGCGACGTCGGCGTCGACGTCTCGCCGCCGCTGGCGTCGGTCGACTTCGCCCAGATCAGGTCCTCGTAGGTGCCGCCCGAGATCGGGTTGACGTTGTTCTGGCCGTGCCCGCCGAACGCTGGCGCATAGGTCTCGTCGACGCCGAACGTGCCCTGGTTGTTGTAGAGGTTGAACAGATCGACGAACACCTCGGCGGCGAGGCCGCGGGTGTTCAGCTGCTTGCCGTACGACAGGTGGAGGTCGAAGCTGTGCTCGATCGCCGTGCGCCCCAGCGAGCCGCGCGGCAGGAGGAAGCTCTCGTCGGCGCCGTAGAGGTAGTGGGCGCCGAGCGCGTTGATCGGCGCGCCGCTGATCGCGCGGGCGCGCGCGCCGACGGTGAGGGCCTGGCCCCGGCCGACGTCGAACGCGTAGTAGCCGTCGAGCTTGATCGAGTGCGGGCGGTCCTGCGGCAGCGGCCCCTTGCGGTTCGCGAGCAGCTCGACGAGGTCGTACTGCGACGAGATGTTCGGATCGACCTGCCCGTTGTCGTACGACGCGCTGCCCGGATAGTTCCCGCGCGTGTGGGCGTAGGTGTACGAGCCCTGCAGGTAGAGCCCGCGCGTCGCGCGGTGCGACAGCGTGAGCTCGATCGCGTCGTAGTCGCGCGACGGCTTGTCGAATACGCGGATGCCCTTGTAGAGCGCGAGCTCGTTGGCGAGCCGGCGCTTGATCGCCGGATCGTCGGTGTGGGCGAGCCTGGCCTCGAGCGCCTTCTCCTCGGTCGCCGACCACTCGCCGGGGTTGGCGATCACGTAGGTCTGCGCGCCGTCCGTCGACACGTCCTCGATCACGCGCCCGAGCCGGCGGTTCTGGTACGCGACGCCGATCGCGAGGTGCTTGTTAAGCTGGAACTCGGCGCCAAGGATTGTCTCGTCGAGGTACTCCGCCTTGATCCCGGGCGCGACGAGCACGCCGCTCGAGCCGAGCAGCGACTCGCTCGCCGGCGTGCCGGTGCAGTTGCTGCCGAGCGGCCCGCCGACCCTGGGGTCGGTCGCGCCGCACGGTCGGGTCATGCCGGAGCCGTCGAACGTCTGCGTGTACGAGACCTCGCCGCCGAACGAGCGATCGTTGATGTCCATCGGGATCGCCTCGAAGAATCGCCCCCACGCGACGAACAGCTTGGCGCGGCCCTCACTCGTCGGGTCGTAGATCGCGCCGAGGCGCGGCGCGAAGTTGCCGCGCAGGTTCATCGCGGTGTCGCCGATCAGGTTGCCGGTGAGCGCGTCGACCTTGCCGCGCAGGTCCGCCGCGTACAGGAGCCGCTGCTCCTCGTAGCGCACGCCCGCGTTGAGCGTCAGGTTGGCGAGCGGGCGCCACGAGTCGCGCAGGTACGCGGCCCAGTTCGACGTGCGGCCGTCGATCCGCGTGCCGGGCGTGCCGGGCGTGCCGTCGATGAAGTCGCAGCCGAACGCCTTGCTCTCGCCGCCGACCACCGCGTCGGGATCGGGCGTGCGGCAGGTCTCGTCGAACCGTGCGTCGTGGTCGTCGGGCCCGGCGAGCTGGACCCACCGGGTGACGCGGATCGAGCCGGGGATCGAGTTCTGGATGAACCGCCCGCCCGAGTAGATCCGGGAGCCGACCTTGCGATCGTCCTCGTAGTCGAGCCCCGCCTTGAGCTCGTGATCGCCGAACAGCGTGAGCCGGTGGGTCGCCGCGAGCTTGAGCGTGCGCCGTTCCTCGCGGTCGTCGGCGATCGCGCCGGGCCCGCCGATCGCGTACGGCAACGACGCCATCGGGCAGTTCGTGATGTACGGGTACGGATCGAGCGAGCCGCCGTCCTGGCACTTCTCGGTGGTCAGCGCCGACTCGCCGCCGAGGCCCGCGAGCGTGCCGAGGTTGCCGTTCTGCAAGATCTCGCGCGGCTGGCGGTCGAGCGCGGCGTCGCGGGCGCCGCTGTGGAACGTCGAGCGGTGCCACGCGAGCGTGCCCTCGACCTCGGTCCGGTCGTCGTTGAGCTTGGCGGTCCACCGCGCGGCGACGTCGGTCGTCAGCCCCGAGCTCCGGGTCGCCGTCGACGGCAACCCGTAGATGCCGGGCGACTCGCCGCTCGACGGCACGGCGATCAGCGTCAGCTGCCCTTGCTGCTTGTCGGTCGCGCGCAGCGACAGCTTGGCCAGCGCCGACAGGTTCTGCGACGTCGCGCGGCGGGTCTCGGCGTCGATCCGATCGGTGACGTAGAACCCGGTCGCGGGATCGACGTCCGGCGCGCCGTCGGCATATCCGCCGGTGTCGCCACCCCCCGCCGGCTTGGGGTTGCAGATCGACAGCGTGCCGTCC
>JAPLLF010000958.1 GCA_026387715.1 Pseudomonadota bacterium | reverse complement strand
CGGCCCACGTCACGATGTTGCAGCGCTCGCCGACCTACATCATGTCGGCGCCGGCTCGCGATCCGATCGCGCGGCTGCTCGAGCGCGCGCTGCCGGCCAAGCTCGCGGGCAACGCGGTGCGCTGGAAGAACGTGCTCCTCGGCATCGGCTTCTACGCGTACTGCCGGCGGTTCCCCGAGCACGCCCGGAAGTTCTTGCTCGCCCAGACCGCCGAGCACCTCGGCGGGGCGCTGCCGATCGCGCCGCACTTCACGCCGACCTACAAGCCGTGGGATCAGCGGCTGTGCCTGGTGCCGGACGCGGATCTGTTCGAGGCGATCAAGGGTGGCAACGCGACGGTCGTCACCGATCGGATCGAGACGTTCGACGAGACCGGCCTGGCGCTCGCGTCGGGGACGCACCTCGACGCCGATCTGGTCGTCACCGCGACCGGCCTCGCGCTGAAGTTGTTCGGAGGCATCGCGTTCGAGGTCGACGGCGCGCGCGTCGAGCTGCCCAAGGCGATGCTCTACAAGGGCATGATGGCGACCGGCATCCCGAACTTCGCGTTCGCGGTCGGTTACACCAACGCGTCGTGGACCCCGAAATGCGATCTCGCGAGCCAGTACGTGTGCCGGCTGCTGAGCTTCATGGACGCCCACGGCTTCACGTCGTGCCAGCCGGTCCGGGATCCCACCGTCGACGAGCTGCCGCTGATCGACTTCAACTCGGGCTACGTGGCGCGCGCGGAGCACGCGCTCCCGCACCAGGGCACGACGGTGCCGTGGCGGCTCTACCAGAACTACGTGCGCGATCTGTGGATGACGCGACATGCCAGGCTCGACGACGCCGCCATGAAGTTCGGCTGACGCCTCGACCGATCCGGGAACTGGTCGATCACTACCTCGTGAGCCAGAGGACGAAGACCCAGCCGATCCGGAGCCTGGACCACGTCCTGGGCGTCATCGAGTCGTGTGCGCGGATCCTCGACGAGACGTTGCCCGCCAACTCGCAGTTTCGGGCCGAGGCGCTCGAGATCCGGAGCGCCGCCGCGCACGGCGCGCAGCTGACCCGCGACCTGCTCACCCCTCCGGTCCTCCACGCCAGCCCGACGACGCGCCCGCGCGTGCTCGTCGCCGACGACGACCGAACCTTCCTCAAGATCGCCGCCGCGTTGCTCACGCACCAGGGGTTCGACGTGGTCGCGGTGGACGATGGCCGCGGCGCGCTGGCGGCGCTCGCCATGTCGATCGGGCCCCAGAGCTTCGACGCGATCGTCAGCGACGTGCAGATGCCCAACTGCGACGGCATCGAGCTGCTCCGCGAGGTCCGCCGCGTCGACCTCGACGTGCCCGTGATCCTGATGAGCGGGACGCTCGACGTCGCGTCGGCGACGGCCGCGATCGAGTACGGCGCGTTCCGCTACGTCGCCAAGCCCATCGAGCCGGCCAGGTTCGCCGAGGTCGTTCGCCACGCGACGCGCGCGCACGCCCTCGCGCGGCTCCGGCGTGAGGCCCAGCAGGTGACGGGCTCGATCCGACGGGTGTCCGACCGCGCCGGGCTCGAGGTGCGCTTCGAGCAGGCGATCGACGGGATGTGGATGGCGTTCCAGCCGATCGTGTACGCCTCCGGAGCGCCGTTCGGCTTCGAGGCGCTGATGCGCTCGCGCGAGGCCTCGATGGCCACCCCGGGCGCGATCCTCGACGCGGCCGAGGCGCTCGATCGGGTCACGACGGTCGGGCGTCGGGTGCGCGCGCTCGTGGCGGCCCACCGCCATGACGGGGTGTTGTTCGTGAACCTGCATTCGACCGATCTGTTCGATCCCGAGCTGCTCGATCCGACGTCCCCGCTGACCACGATCGCGTCGACGGTCGTGCTCGAGATCACCGAGCGCGCGCAGCTCACGTGGTCGCCCGAGCTGGCGTCCCGCATCGCCCGGCTGCGCGAGCTCGGGTTTCGCCTCGCGATCGACGATATCGGCGCGGGCTACTCCGGGCTGACGACGTTCACCGAGGTGGAGCCGGAGCTCGTGAAGCTCGACATGGCGCTCGTGCGCGAGGTGCATCGCAGCACGCTCAAGCAGCGCACGATCCACGCGCTGTGCACGCTGTGTCACGAGTTCGGCAGCCTGGTCGTCGCCGAGGGCGTCGAGACCGTCGAGGAGCAGGACCTCCTCGTCAGCCTCGGCTGTGACCTGCTGCAGGGCTACCTGATCGGGCGACCGAGCAATGACGCTCATCCCCGGGCGACCGCGCCGTGAGCGCTAGCAGCCGTCGAACACGTACGCCGCGTCGGTGGGCCCGACGAGGTTGAGGTCGCGGAGCACGATCGACAGGGTGGGGTACGCGGCGCAGCCGGCCGCGAAGTCGACCTGGCGATACTCGATCACCAGCACGTGATCGCCGTAGCCCGCGCGGTAGACGTCGCACTCGGCGTAGCGGTTGCACTCCTCCGCGACGACGAAGTCGGTGCCGAGCTCGGCCTTGCGCGCGACGAGCTCCGATGAGTTCTTCTGCGCGATCGCGAGGCCCTTGGCGTGCGCGGCGTCGGCGAGCAGCCGCATCATCGCCACCGCGTCGTCCGCGGTGAGCAGTCCGGTCGACCGCGCGAACGAATCGAGGTTGTCGATCTCGACCGCGTCGAACCCGGCGGTCTTGCAGCCGGTGATCCACGCGGCCTCGATCTCCATCACCGCGGCGCGCTTCGCGGGCGTCGAGATGTCGACGAGCATCTCGTTCCAGTCGACGTCGATCACCGGGTTACCGCCGGCGTCGCGCAGGATCAGGTCCGGATGCTGCGCCATCCAGAACGCCTCCTCGTCGGGCTGGATCTGGAAGCCGTTGACGTAGCAGATGTTGTAGCGCCCGGCCGCGATCGCGGCGTTGCGGTCGCGCGACACGATCGTCACGCCGGTGGGCGGCGGGTAGGCCTGCCCGAGCTGGTAATCGAGCGCACCGTTTTGCGGTGGCAGCGTGACAGACGTGGCGCCGGGCGCGTCGACGGCATCGGGCGCGTCCGGCCCGGCCTCGGCGGGATGGGCGGGGGCGCAGCCGATGAGCCACAGCGCCAGGAGCGTTCGCATCACCCCAGTATGTTCCAGATCGGACGCGGTCACGTCACGACGATCGGCTCGAGATCGGCCCAGTTGCGCCCGGCCTCGACGCCGACGACGAGCGGCACCTCGAGCTCGAACGCGTGGCGCATCGCGTGCGAGGCGACGCGCGCCGCGGTCGCCAGCTCCGCCTCGGGGACGTCGAACAGCACCTCGTCGAGGATCTGCAGCACGGGGACCGCGCCGAGCCCCTCGCGCCGCAGCGCTCGATCGGCCTCGAGCAGCGCGCGCCGCGACACGTCCGCGACCGAGCCCTCGTGGGTGGCGCGCCGCGCGAGGCGCTCGGCGTAGCTGCGAACCTGCGGATCGAGCGACTCGAGCCCGCCGATCGGCCACCGCCGTCCGGCGATCGTGACCACGTAGCCGCGCTCGCGGGCGAGGCGGAGCTGCTCGTCCTGGAACGCGCGCACCCTGGCGTAGCGGCGATCGAACCGCGCGATCAGCTCCTTGGCCTCGGCGGCCGGGATGCCGAGCGCCATCGCGAGCGAGCTCGCGCCCTGGCCGGCGAACGTCGCGAAGTTCACGACCTTGCCGACCTGGCGCTCGTCGAGCGTGATCTCGGCGGGCGACCGCTCGAGCACGGCGGCGGCGGTGAGCCGGTGCAGGTCGTCGCGCGCGCGCAGCGGCTCGACGAGCGCGGGATCCCCGGTGAGGTGCGCGAGCACGAACAGGCCGAGCTGGGAGAAGTCGATCGACATCAGCAGCCGGCCCGGCGGTGGGGTCCGATCGGCGACGAACGAGCGGCGGATGCGCGCCATCTCGGGCGTGCGCCCGGGGACGCGCCCGAGATCCGGGTTGGTGTTGATCAGGTGCCCCGAGAACGATCGCGCGACGTGGAACCGCGAGTGCACGCGTCCGTCGTCGTCGATGCAGCGGCGGAGCGCGCTCACCCAGCTGTCGCGCAGGCGGCGCAGGCCGCGCCACCGCAGCACGAGCGCGACGATCGGGTGCGCGTGCTCGATCCGCTCGAGCGCCTCGATCGAGGTGCTCCAGCCGGTCTTGGTGTGGCTGACGATCGGGAGCGCCAGCTCCTCGAACAGCACCTTGCCGAGCTGCGGCCCGGAGTTGATGTTGAACGCGTGGCCGGCGAGCGCGAAGATCTGCGCCGACAGCTCCTCCTCGATCGCCACGAACGCGACCTCGGCCGCGTCGAGCTCGGCGGGATCGACGCGGATGCCGGTGAGCTCCATGCGCACGAGCGTGTCGGACAGCGCGAGGTACTCCGCGAGCAGCGCGGGCGGGGCGCCCGGCGCGAGCTGGCGCCACAGCAGGGCGGACGCGTCCGCGCGGTGCGCGGCGAACTCCGCGGCGCGCTCGACCGGCAGCGCGCGCCACGCGCGGCGCTTCTGGCCGACGCCGCGGACGACGTCGGCCTCGGCGAGCGCGCGTCCCAGGACGTGCTTGGCGACGACCTCCACGTCGTGCGGCGCCCAGTTGCTCGGCTGCGTCAGGTGCGAGGCGCACGCCGAGTCGCCGACGATGCCCGCGAGGGTGATCCCGCGGCGGCGCAGCGCGACGATCGTCGCGACGAGGTCGTGGCCGAGCTTCGGGGCGGCTGGGTCGCCGAGCCAGGTCGCCAGCGTGGGCCACGCCCCGCTATCGACCGCGACGTAGGCCGCGGTGCCGGTGCCGACGGCCAGCGCGATGCCCGCGAGCTCGGACCTCACGGGCGCGGGATCCTCGAGCAGCGCGTGGATCGCGATCGGCGCGCCCTGCGCCGCGAGCGCGGCGAGCGCCGCGGTCACCGCCGCGGCGGTGTCGCACAGCTCGACGTGGATCGGCGCGCCGTCGGCTCCGGGTGCGACGAGCAGCTCCGCGAACCCGAGCTGGTCGAGCTGCGCGTTGAGGACCGTGGGGTCCGGCGCGGTGTAGGCCACCTCGGCGAGCGGCCGCGGCAGCGGGCGGGTGGGATCGAGGGTCGCGCGCGCGAGCTCGCGCGGGATGTCGGCGCGGGCGGCGCGCAGCACGTTGCCGAGCCGCCCGGTCATCGTGTCGGCCTGCGCGAGCGCGGCCTCGATCGAGCCGTACGTCTCGATCAGCGTCGTGGCGCCCTTCGCGCCGATCCCCGTCACGCCCGGGAGCGCGTCGTCATCGCCGACGACGCCGAGCCACCCCGCGACCTTGGCGGGCGGCACGGTGAAGCGCTTGCGGACGATCTCCTCGGTGTAGCGGACGTCCTTGTTCGCGTCGTACCACCACAGGTGATCGGTGACGAGCTGCGCGTAGCGCTTGTCCATCCCGACCACGATCGCGTCGTCGCCGGCCGCGAGGGCCGCGGCCGCGTACGACGCGACGACGTGGACCTCGTCGGGCGCGACCACGACGTGCATGCCGAGCGCGGTCAGCAGGTCGGGTAGTGGGGCGAGCTGGGCCGTCAGGAGCGCGGGCCACGCGCGCCCGGCGTGGGCGTCGATCACCGCGACGGCGCGCGCCGGGAGCTTGAACGTCAGCACGCGCTGGATCGCGCGCGCGACGGCGAACAGCCCGCCCACCGGCTCGCCACGCTTCGAGCGTCGATCGGTGGGCACGACGAGGAAGCCGCGGGCGAGCAGGTTCGTCGCGGACACGATCAGCGTGCGGTCCGTCATCCCGGGAGCAGGGCGTGCTCGTACTCTTCGAGCGCCTCGGCGCACGCGACCGCCATGCGCTGCAGGCGTGGCAGCGTGTCGCGACAGCCGGTGAAGCCGAAGCACAGCGAGCCCGCGTAGCTGTTGCACGTGATGTTGAGCGCCTGGCCGTGCACGGGGACCGACATCGGGAACGTCGAGTCGAGCCGCGCGCCGCGGAAGTACAGCGGCTGCTCGGGCCCGGGCACGTTCGAGATCACGACGTTGAACGCCGGCTTCATGTGGCCCGCGATGCCGGGCACCAGCTGGAACAGCGCGGGCGCGACGAGCAGCGCGCTGTACGACAGGATCGCGTTGCGCGACATGCCCTCGAGCTGCTGCTTGGCCATCTTCGTCGACGCGACGATCGCGGCGAGCCGCTCGGCCGGGTCGGCGAGGTGGGTGGCGAGCGACGCGAGGATCGCGCCGACGGAGTTGCCGCCGCCGACGTCGTCCTTCGCGCGCACCGACACCGGCAGCATCGCGATCAGCGGCTCGGCGGGCAGCGCGTCGAGCTCGGTCAGGTAGCGCCGGATCGCCGCGGACGACAGCGCGAGCACGACGTCGTTGATCGTCGCGCCCGACGCCCGGGCGAGCGCCTTGACGCGCGCCATCGGCATGCGGGCCGTCGCGAACCGCCGGTTGCGGCTGATCCGCCCGTTGAGGATGCACCGCGGCGCCTGGCTGGGCGACACCAGCTCGTGCTGCTCGCGGCGCGCGACCTTCATGATCGCGCGCGCGACGACCTTGGTCGCGCCGTACTGCTCGCGCACGGTCGCGAGGAACTCGGCGAACTGCATCGCGACCGGATCCGGCCGCGGCCCGCGCGCGGGCGGCGGGATCGCGAAGAACAACGGCTGGGTGCGATCGTCGGGATCGGTGGTCAGCGCGGACGCGAGGATCCGCATCGCCGAGAACCCGTCGACGAGCGCGTGGTGGACCTTGATGTACATCGCGAACCGGCCGCCCTCGAGCCCCTCGATGAGGTGGCACTCCCACGGCGGATAGTGGAAGTCGATCGAGTTGCCGTGCAGGCGCGACACCAGGATGCCGAGCTCGCGCTCGTCGCCGGGCGACGGCAGCGCCGACCGCCGCACGTGGTACTCGAGGTCGAGCTCGTCGTCGTGCACCCACGCGTGCATCGGGTTCGCCATCAGGTTCGGCGTGCGCAGCCGGACGTTCCACGGATAGTGCGGGACCATGTCGCGGATCTCGTCCATCAGCCCGCGCAGGTAGTCCGGCGGCGTGTCGGGTGGGGGCGTGAACTGCATCAGCCCCGCGACGTGCAACATCGTCTCGCGAGACTCGCCGTAGAGGAACATCGCGTCGCTCGGCCCGAGGCGCTTCACGCTCGTCATCGTACGCCAGCGTTGACGGTATGATGTGGCCCGTAGCACCCCGATGATCGATCCCCACCTGCAGATCCTGGCGAAGCGGTACCCGACCATCACGGCAGCCCTCGTCGAGCTCGGGCAGCTCGGCGCGTTGCTCGGCCTGCCCGCGCCGACGGTCCACGTCGTCAGCGACGTCCACGGCGAGTACGTCAAGCTGCGGCAGGTCATCAACAACGCCTCGGGCTCGCTCCGGCCGCTCATCGATCGGCTGTTTCCGGACGAGCCGGCGGCCGAGCGGACGGACTTCCTCGCGCACCTGTACTACCCGCGCGAGACCTGGCTCGCGCGCGCGGATCGCTCGCGGGCGCGGCTCGTGTGGTTCGCGACCCACGCGCTCGTGGTCATCCGCGAGCTCGCGCGGCGCTCCACGATCAAACACGTCGAGCGGATCGTCCCCGATCCCTACGATCCGATCCTGCGCGAGCTGCTGTTCGGCGCGGCGCTCGCCCGGCCGGCCGACTTCGCGTGGCGGCTCGTCGAGCCGTGGCACGCGCACGACCGCACGGACGAGCTCGTGCGCATGCTCGCGCACGTCGTGCGCAACCTCGCGGTCGGCGAGCTCGTCGTCGCCGGGGACCTCGGCGATCGCGGCCCGCGCATCGACAAGGTGATCGACGTCGTCATGCAGCAGCCCAACGTCGCGATCACGTGGGGCAACCACGACGCGAGCTGGATGGCGGCGTGCCTCGGCCACGGTCCGTCCATCGCGACCGTCGTGCGGATCGCGATCCGCTACCAGCGCCGCGCGCAGCTCGAGGAGGGCTACGGCATCTCGCTCGCGCCGCTCGAGCACCTGGCGCGCACGGTGTACGGCGACGATCCGTGCGATCGCTTCCAGTGCTACGGCGAGCCGCCGGCCGACGTGGCGCTCCTCCAGCGCATGCAGAAGGCGATCGCGATCATCCAGTTCAAGCTCGAGGCGCAGGTGTTCCGCGCGCACCCCGAGTGGGCCATCGAGGACCGCGCGCTCGTGCACGCGCTCGATCTCGGCGCGCGGACGGTGACGATCGACGGCGTCGCGCACCCGCTGCTCGACGCGCGCCTGCCGACGCTGGATCCGGCGGCGCCCGATCGGCTCACCGACGCCGAGCTGCGGTGCCTGCGCGAGCTGACGCACGGGTTCGTCGAGTCGAGCATCCTGTGGAAGCAGATGAGCTACGTGGCGCAGCGCGGGACGATGTACGTCGTGCGCGATCGCTGCGTGATCTTCCACGCGTGCATCCCGGTCGACGAGCGCGGCGAGCCGTGCGCGTTCCCGATCGACGGCGTGCCCCGGCGCGGCAAGGCGCTGCTCGACGCGATCGATCCCGTGGTGTATCGCGCGTTCCAGCGGCGCGCGCCCGCGGACCTCGACCTCCTCTACTACCTGTGGACCGGGCCGCTGTCGCCGTGTTTCGGCAAGAGCAAGATGGCGACGTTCGAGACCTACTTCGTCGGCGACAAGGCCGTGGCGGTGGAGCACAAGAACCCGTACTTCGAGCTGCTCCACGACGCGGCGTTCTGCGCGCGCATCCTCGGCGAGTTCGGCGTCGATCCCGCGGAGGGCTTCATCATCAACGGCCACGTGCCGGTCAAGCTCGAGGCCGGCGAGCTCCCGGTGAAGCGCTCGGGCCGCGCGATCACGATCGACGGCGCGTTCGCCGCGGCGTACGGCGACAAGGGGTTCTCGCTGGTGCTCGCGTCCGAGCGGATCTACCTCGCGCAGCACCATCACTTCGAGAGCCTCGAGGCGGCGGTCGCGGTGGGCGCGGACATCGTACCGACGGTGGCCGACGTCCAGCGGCACGCGGTGCCGCGCACGATCGGGGACACCGAGGTCGGCGCGCAGGTCCGCGCCGAGATCGAGGCGCTCGAGGCGCTCGTCCGCGCCTACGCCAGCCACGCGCTGCGCGAGCTGGCGACGTGAGCGGCGCCGCTCAGAGCTCGTCGGCGCCGATGTCGCTGAGCTTGGGCGTGGTCGTCCCTTGCGGGCGGAGGTCGCCGAAGAAGTCGATCGTCACGAGCGATGCGGGATCTGCCTGGTCGATCGCCGCCGAGCCCAGCTGGATCTTGTAGCTGCCCGGCGCGAGGAACTTCGGATCGCCGGCGAGGTTGCTGGTCCCGGAGGGGGCGGTGTCGATGGCGAGCGAGTGGTTGATGGTCACGCCGGCGGGA
>JAPLLF010000527.1 GCA_026387715.1 Pseudomonadota bacterium | reverse complement strand
CTCACTGCGGAGCTTCGACCTCAACCTCTTGGTGCTGTTCGATGCGCTGTATCGAGAGCGGCAGTTGAACGCCGCCGCGTCCGCCGTGGGGCTCAGCCAGTCCGCAGCGAGCCAGGCACTCGCCCGCCTGCGCGACGCGCTCGGAGATCCCCTGTTCGAGCGACGCGGTCGAGGGATGGAGCCCACCGTGGTCGCCGAGTCGCTCGCGCCGACCGTGCGCGACTCGCTACGCGCGCTCGAGCAACGGCTCGTCAGCATGACCATCTTCAACCCCGCCGAGAGCACACGAGAGTTCAACCTCGGACTCGGCGAGGTCGGCGAGTTGTTCTTCTTCCCGAGCTTGGTCGGGCTGGTCATGAGGGAGGCGCCTCACGTGCGGCTACGATCCTCGCCCCGGACCGCCGACGTCCAGACCGCTACCTTGCGCGGTGAAGTAGACCTCGCCTTTGACTTCGAGCCGCCGACCCAGCCTACGCTTCGGCACGTCATCCTCGGCTCCGAGCAACTCGTGGTGATCGCGCGGCGTGGTCATCCGCGGATCTCGGGGTCGGTGACCGTGGCATCGTATCTCGCGGAGCCGCGCGTACGGATCGACCTCACCGACGAACGGTGGCGGCGCCTGCTGTCGCTCGTCGGGGCTCCCCATCCCGACGTGACCGGCGTCGGCACGATCGTCGGCACCGTGACCCAGATCGTATCGGTGCCCGCGGTCGTCGCGGAGACCGATGCGCTCGCCATCGTTCCGCGGTCGGTCGCCACGATGGCGGCGTTCGCCGGGCAACTTCAGATCATCCCTTCGCCGATTCCGCTCGCACCTTTGCCTGTATTCGCCTACTGGAACGAGAGCTTCGAGCACGACCCTGGCCACGTCTGGCTGCGCGGAATGTTGCGCAGGGAGTTCTGGATCAAGGGCTGATATCCGAGGTGCGCATGTTCCGCATGCCGACAACCGATTGGTGTCGCTCGCGAGGAGGAACTACCGTGGGCGCGGAATGCACCAAGGAATCCGGGCACGTCTCTCCGTCGCGATCTTCGCAGCATCGCTCATGAATTGTGGCAGCTCGCCTTCCGAAATGCCGGACGCAGGCCTCCCCTCACCAGACGGTGGAGGCGGCATGGACGCGGCAAGCGGCATGGACGCGGTAGGTGTTGATGCCGCCCCTGGCAGTCCTCCCGCGCCACCGCTACCTCCCGTTGCGACCCTCACAGCGCCTACGACCCCGACCCCATCGAGCCCACCCAACCTGGCCGGCTGTCCGACCGGTTGGCGCACGGTGTCGTCGAACACCGGCCCACCGCAACCAACGACCGACTACGTCACCTGCGAGCCCTACGCGACGGACGACGCGGACACGTGCCCGGCGGGCCAGGCGCACTTCGTCGGGGTTGCCAGCCGATCGGCAGTTCCTGCCCGGCTGGCGACGAGTGGCCCGTGGGCATCGACGCGATCCCGAGCGTGATCTTCGTGAACGACACGGCCATCGGCGGGCTCGGCAATACGCGGATCGGCGCGTTCAAGACGATCGGCAAGGCCCTCGCGAAGGCCACCGCAGGGACGACCGTCGCGGTCGCCAAGGGCACCTACGATGAGGTCCTGACGATCCCCGACGGAGTCACGGTGCTCGGCGCGTGCGCGGCCGAAACGATCATCCACCCCACCGGGACAGGCGATCGCACTTCGGAATCCGATGGGGTCGTGCGCGCGGGAACCGCGTCGACCGGAACGCTCCGCAACATCTCGGTGGTCGCGTCCGCGATCACCCTGGTCGGGATCGCGGCCTACGGCGACCGCAAGCTCGTGATCGGTGGCGTCGCCGTCTCGAGCGCGTATCGCGTCGGGCTCTACGCCCAGGGAGCGGCCACGCTGACGGCGACCGAGGTGACCGTCGCCGACACCCGCCCCGGCAGCGATGGTCTCGACGGCAGCGCGCTGTTCGTCGATGCGGGCATCGTGACGATCAAGCGCGCGATGCTGCTGGGTAGCCACGAAGTTGGGGTCGCCGTGCTCGGTGGTTCGGCCACGTTGGAGGATGTCGCGGTGATCGGGACGCAGACACGCCAGTCCGACGGCGCGCTCGGGGTCGGTCTCCTCGTCGAGTCGGGGGGACAGGCGACGATCAGCCGGAGCCTGCTCGACTCGAACAGCAGCGCGGGGATCGTCGCGCGCGATGCCGGAGTCCTGGTCTCGCTGACGGACACCGTCGTGCGGCGGACCAAGCTCGGCGAGGCGACCAGCGGCTTCGGCCTCCTGGTCGGTCCGGGAGCGGCCACGGTGGCAACGCGCTCGACGTTCGATCGCAACCAGACCGCCGGCATCATCGCGGGCGGCGCGGGCGCGCAGCTCTCGCTGACCGACGTCGTCGTGACCCACACCTCGACGCTCGCCAGCGGCGACTATGGGCGTGGGCTCGACCTCGAGAGCGGCGCGGTCTCGACGATCGTGCGCGCGGTGTTCGACGCCAACCACGACAACGGCGTGTTCATCAGCGATCCGGGCACGAGCCTCGACGCAACCGATCTCACCATCTTGCGGACCGCGCCCGGGGCGGCGAGCGTGGACGGGATCGGGGCGCTGCAGATCCGCAACGGCGGGTTCGCGATTGTCTCGCGCTCGACGATCGCATCGAACCAGGAAGGCGGCGTTCAAGCCGTCGATGCCGGCACCTCGGTGTCGATCTCCGACCTCGTGATGGTCGACACGGACTGCGGTCCATCGCTGCTCGGAAGCGGGGTCGATATCGGGGACGGTGCGCACGTCACGCTCGCGAGCGCGACGCTCACGCGCAGCCAGCACGTCGGGGTGTTCTCGAGTGGCAGCGGCACCGAGCTCATGGCGACCGATGTCACCGTCGCCAGTACGCGGCCAGCCGACACCGGCGAGCGTGGCTGGGGGCTGCGCGTGCAGGACGGCGCGAGCGTGCAGGCCGAGCGCGCGGTCCTGGACGCCAACCAGGAGCTCGGCGTGTTCGCGCGCGACCCCGGTACCTCCGCGGTCCTCATCGATGTCGCGATCACGGGTACCACGCCCGCCGCGGCGGGGACCGGGGGCTACGGTATCGTCACGTTCAACGGCGCGAGCCTGTCCGCCGCGCGCGGGACCATCGCCCAGAACCACGCCGTCGGCGTGATCGCGAGCGATGCGACCGTCACCTTGACGGATGTGCGCGTCACCGAGACCCAACCCTCTCCCGATGGCACGCATGGGTGGGGTGTGGCGGCGCAGGACGGCGCCGCACTGGGAATGACCCGCGTCGCGGTGGTTGGGTCGACCGATCTCGGCGTGTTCGCGTTCGGTGCCGATGTCACGCTGCAAGACGTCCTCGTGAGCGGCGTCCTCGACCGTCCCTGCCTGACGAGCGCGTCGTGCCCGGCGGGAGTCACCTGGGAGTCGGGAATGGGCGCCGCGATCCTCAACAGCAGCCACCTCTCGGCGACTTCTCTGGAGGTCGAGTCAGCCTCGCGCTGCGGCATCCTCGCGAGCGCCAGCCCGATCGGAGGCAACGGTGCGAGTGGCATGACGCTCGCCTTCACGACCTCGGCGACCTACCGAAGCGCGATCGGGTTCTGTCAGCAGGTGACCGGACTCGCTCCAAGCGCCGGGTTGTATCTCGACCAGAGCACGAACCCGATCACGAGCCAGATATCCTCGTTCGCCCCCGCAACCAGACTCTCCTTCCTCTGATCGCGTCGTCCTGCACATCATCAATCAACAAAAGGATCCGATGACCGTCACTCCTCGATTTCTCGTCTACCTGATCCTCGTGGCTGGCTCGCCATTTGTCCCGTGCACGGCCCACGCCGACGACAATGCCGAGACGCCAGACAAGGTCGGCCTCCAGGTCGGTGCCTCCGGTGGGATCGCGTTGCCGTTCATCGGCTTCACGAACGACTACACCGGCGCCCTGAACTTCTCGGGAGACGTCGACATGGGAGGTGGTGGGACCCTCCACGCCAACTACTTCTTGACCCGCTGGTTCGCGGTCGGGGCCAACGTCGGCGTGTTTCACTTCCCGGGCTCGTCAGTCGACACCCCGTTGGGCTCCGTCACCGCACCGTCGATCAACGTCATCCCGTTGACGTTCAGCTTGGGGCTCTTTCCCCAGTTCGGTGGCAATGACAAATCGCTGCGCCCGCATTTCGGCGTGGATGTAGGGGCCTATGTGATCACCAACGACGCGGTCGCCACGCAGGCGTACGTGGGGTTCGCGCCGGTGCTCGGCAGCGGCTATCGCATCACCGACCGGGTCAAGTTGGTCGGCGACACGAGGTTCCACGTCATCCTCGACAAGAGCCGGGACTTCGGCTTCATCGGGTACATCGACGTCACCCTCGGGGTCATGGTCACGTTGTAGAGCACGTGCTCGAGCTCGCCGCCGGGTGAGAGCGGCAAGGCGGTCAGGCGCGCCGACGGCGCGCCGCCGTCACCGTGTTGTCGAGCAGGCACGCGATCGTCATCGGCCCGACCCCACCCGGGACCGGCGTGATCGCCCGTGCGCGCTGCGCGGCGGTCGAGAACTCGACGTCACCGACGAGCTTGCCGTCCGGCATGCGGTTGACGCCGACGTCGAGCACGATCGCGCCCTCGCGGATCCACTCGCCACGGACGAGCTCGGGCCGCCCGATCGCCGCGACGACGATGTCCGCGCGCCTGACCTCGCCCGCGAGGTCGCGGGTCTTGCTGTGGCACAACGTCACCGTCGCGTTGGCGTTCGAGAGCAGCAACGCGACCGGCTTGCCGACGAGCACGCTGCGACCGATCACGACCGCGCGCGCGCCGGCGAGCTCGGCGCCGACCTCCTGGAGCAGGCGCATGCAGCCGCTCGGCGTGCACGGCGCGAACACCGGACGCCCCTGCGCGAGGTATCCCAGGTTCGTCGGGTGCAGGCCGTCGACGTCCTTGTCAGGATCGATGGCGCGGAGCACGGCATCGGCGTCGAGCCCCGCCGGCAACGGGAGCTGCACGAGGATGCCATCGACGATCGGATCGGCGTTGAGTGTGACGACCAGCGCCATCAGCTCCGCCTGCGACGTCGTCGCCGGCAGCTTGTGGTCGCGGATGTCGACGTTCGCCTCGCGCGCGGCCTTCGTCTTGCTCCGCACGTAGACCGCCGACGCGGGGTCATCACCGACGAGGACGACCGCGAGCGTCGGCACGATCTGGCGGCCGCGCAGCGCGCTCGCGGCGGCCGCGACCTCGGCGCGCAACCGGGCGGCGACCGCCTTGCCGTCGATGATCTGCCCGATCACGTCGAGCTCGCAGGCGTCGAGCCGCCCGATCCTCCGGAGCCCGACGTGCCCGACGTGCTGGGCGCGCTCGCCGCGGGGGCCGGCGTGCTCGCCGCCGGCGCCGCGCTCTCGGTCTTCGCCGCGCCGTCCGACGGCGCCGCCGTCGATGGCGGCGCCGCCGACGACCCCTCGGGCTTCGTCGACGCATACAGGTCCTTGTACCAACCGCCCCCCTTGAGGGCGAAGGCCGTGCGCGAGATCAACCGCTCGAGCACTTCCTTGCCGCAGGCCTCGCACGTCGTCTTCTCCGGATCGGCCATCCGCTGCTGGTACTCGAACTCTTTGCCGCAATCGTTACATCGGTACTCGTAGACGGGCATGGTCCGACGCAGTTAGCACGTCGGTGGCGCCTTAGTCGAGCCGCGTGATGCGCACGCCGAGCTCGCCGTCGATGTCGACGAGCTCGCCCGCCCCGACGAGCTTGCCGGCGGCGCGCAGCTCGAACGGGCCCGCGAGCGGGCGACCGAGCGGCACGATCTGACCGACCGTAAGCTCGACGAGCGTGCGCAGCGCCAGCTTCGTGGTGCCGAGGGTCACCGTGAGCTCGAGCTCCGCCTCGTCGGGTAGCGCCATGGAGTGGCGAACATACTCGCTGGCGATGCGCGCTTCCATCGCGCCCGGCGCCGCCGCGAGATGGAGCGCGCCCTCGCCGATCACGAGCTCGAGGGTGCGCTCGATCGTCACGACGTCGCGCACCCCGAGGCGCGCGACCGCGGCGCGGGGGAGCGCGCAGCGCCCGACCACGATCGGCAGGTCGAGGACCACGCGCGAGGTCCACGCCGCCGGCGCGCGCGCGGGCGCCACGCGCACCGCGACCGCGGGCGGCACGAACGCGGTGATCGCTGACGCGACGTCGCCGAGCTGCAGCGCGAACGCGATCGGCACGAGCCCGTGGAGCGCACGCTCCTCGGGGAACGGGCATGGCACGACGTC
>JAPLLF010000963.1 GCA_026387715.1 Pseudomonadota bacterium | reverse complement strand
CGCCGGCCGACGTCGAGCGCGCGCTCGCGCGGCTGGCCAGCGACCTCGGCCGCGCCGCGAAGGTGCTCGGGGACGCGCCGCGCGAGGTCGGGGCCGCGCTCGATCGCCTCGCGCTGTCGCTGATGGATCAGCGGCTGCGCGAGCGGCTGATCGCCGCGGCCACCACGCCCGGGCTGCGCGGGGTCGCCAAGGAGTACGCGCGCGCGCCGTACCGGACCGGCGCCGACGCGTCCGCGATCGATCGCGTGGGCGAGCTCGAGGAGCTGTGCGCGATCCTCGGCACGACGACGCTGCGCCCCGGCGCGATCTGGATCGCCGATCGGCTCGGCGCCGTGGTCGCGATCGTCGCGGTCGCGCGGGGCGCGGGCGCGCTGGTCACCGCCGACGAGGTCACGCCGGTCGCCCGCGCGGTCGCCCGCGCCGCCGGGTTGCCGCTCGTCACCGAGGTCGGCGGCCTGTTCGGCTGGGTGCGCCCCGGCGATCTCGTCGCCGTCGACGGCACCGCCGGTGAGGTGCTCGTGCACCCCGCGCCCACGGATCTCGAGCGGATCCGCGCCGCCCGCAAGGCCGACGACGAGCGCTGAGGTTACTCTCCGCGACCATGGCCCGCCGAGATCCCCATTCGTACGCCGACGACGCGCAGGTCGAGACCGCGTCGTTCGCGCTGACCGCGAGCGTCGACTTCGCGACCCGCACGATCACCGGCGAGGTGACCCTGACCTTCAAGGCGCCCGGGCGCGGGCCGCTCGATCTCGACACGCGCGACCTCACGATCGAGCGCGTCGTCGACGCGACCGGCCGCGTGCTGCCGTTCGTCCTCCATCCGCCCGAGGCGTACGTCGGCGCGCGGCTCGCGATCGAGCTGACCGACGCGACGCCGTCGATCACGATCCGCTATCACACCTCGCCCGAGGCATCGGCGCTCCAGTGGCTGACGCCCGCCCAGACCCGCGGCGGCGTGCAGCCGTACCTGTTCTCGCAGTGCCAGGCGATCCACACGCGCTCGCTGGTGCCCGTGCAGGACACCCCGCGCCTGCGCGTGCGCTACACCGCGGCG
Source organism: Pseudomonadota bacterium (assembly GCA_026387715.1). GTDB lineage: Bacteria > Myxococcota_A > Polyangia > Haliangiales > Haliangiaceae > JABFXX01. The sequence continues at coordinate 2,437 of JAPLLF010000963.1, read as the reverse complement.
CTGACCGTACCGAGCGAGCTCGTCGCCGTGATGGCCGCGGCCGATCGCGGCAAGACCGTCGACGGCGCGCGCACGACGTATCGCTTCGAGATGCCGCAGGCGATCCCGCCGTACCTGTTCGCGTTCGCGGTCGGCGACCTCGCCTCGCGCGAGCTGTCGGCGCGCTGTCGGGTGTGGGCCGAGCCGGCCGTCGTCGACGCGGCGGCGTACGAGTTCGCCGACGTCGAGGCGATGATCACGGCGGCCGAGGCGCTGTTCGGGCCGTACGACTGGGAGCGGTTCGACATCCTCACGATGCCGCCGTCGTTTCCGTACGGCGGCATGGAGAACCCGCGGCTCACGTTCCTCACGCCGACGCTGCTCGCGGGCGATCGCTCGCTGGTGTCGGTCGTCGCCCACGAGCTCGCGCACTCGTGGACCGGCAACCTCGTCACCAACGCCAACGCCGAGCACTTCTGGCTCAACGAGGGCTTCACGATGTACGCGGAGCGCCGGATCACCGAGGCGCTCGACGGCGCCGACCTGGCGTCGCTGTCGGCCGCGCTCGGCCGACGCGAGCTCGACGAGTCGATCGCGCGGTTCGCCGATCGCCCCGCGATGACGAAGCTGCGCACGCACCTCGAGGGCATCGATCCCGACGAGTGCTACTCGCTGATCCCGTACGAGAAGGGCTACTTCTTCCTGTGCGCGATCGAGGCCCACGTCGGGCGGCCCGCGTTCTCGGCGTGGCTGCGGACCTACCTCGACACGTTCCGGTTCGGCGCGATCACTACCGAGGACTTCGAGGCGCACCTCGAGGCCGGGCTCCCCGGCGCGCTCGCCGCCGTCGACGCGCGCCAGTGGATCGATGGCGAGGGCATCCCCGCGAGCGCCGCGGCGCCGCGCTCGTCGAAGCTCGACGCGATCGAGGCGCTCGCCGGCGGCGTGCCCGCGCGCGACGTCGGCGAGGCGTGGTCCGCGACGGAGTGGTCGCTGTACCTCGAGACCGTGCCGCGCCCGGCCGCCGAGGCGACGTGCCGCGCGCTCGCCGACGACCACGGGCTGACCGCGAGCCACAACTACGACGTCCTCGTCGGCTGGCTCACGCTCGCGCTGCAGTCGGGCTACCTCGCGGTCGTGCCGCGCGCGCTCCAGGTGGTCGCCGACGTCGGGCGCATGAAGTACCTGCGCCCGCTGTACACCGCGCTGGCGGCGGATCCGCGCACGCGCGATCAGGCGATCGCGGCGTACGCCCAGCACCGCGACGCGTATCACCCGATCGCGCGGTCGATGGTCGAGAGCGTGCTCGCGAAGAACGCCTCGAGCGCGTCCCAGTAGACAGCGGAGAAGCTGAGGTCGTTGTGCCCGCGACCGGGCACGAACACGAGCTGCTTGGCGCTCCCGCCGGCCGCGGCGTGGGCCGCGGTCGCCTCGGCGGGGACGATCCGCGCGTCGTCGGCCCCGGGCAGCACGAGGAGCGGGAGCCGGCCGCGCGCGAGCTTGCCGGCGGGCGCGAACGTCGCGAGCTCGTCGGCGGTCCACGTGGGCGGGACCAGCCCGCGCCGCCGGGTCAGCGCGTCGAGATCGAACAGCGCGCTCTCGAGGACGACGCCGACCAGGCCGGCGATCGGGTGCGCGTACAGCTCGTGCGCGGCCACGCCGCCGAGCGAGCGCCCCATCACGACGAGCGGCGCGTCCCCGATCTCCGCCTGGACCGCCGCCGCGATCGGCCGCGCGTCGTCGATCACGCCGCGCAGCGACGGGACGCCGCCGCTCGCGCCGTAGCCGCGATACTCGGCCACCGCGAGCCGCGCGCCGATCCGCGCGAAGTCGGCGCGCGCGCGGTCGTAGTCGGCGACGACCTCGCCGTTGCCGTGGAACACCAGGATGGTGCCGCGCGTCGCGCCGCTCGCCGCGTGGACGCGCACGTGCACGGCGTCGGGCCCGACGACGTGATCGACCGCGTCGCGCGCGACGCTGGTGTCGCGGCGCGGAAAGAACAGCCGCGCGGAGAACTCGTCGCGGTCCAGCAGCGAGGTCACGTGCCCTCGCGCGGCCCTGGCTCGGCGAACGCCTCCTCGACCGCGCTGCGCTCGAGCTCGCGCGCGAGGCGACGCTCGCGCAGCCGCCCGACGAGATCGATCGGGCCCAGGCGCTCGGGCGCGCGGAAGATCGCCTCGAACGGCGCGACGATCCGGTTGTCGAAGTCGAGCCAGATCCGCTTGTCGTCCTTGCACGAGTACGTGCGGCAGACCTTCGGGCGGTGGGCGTGCGTGGTGCACCCGCCGGTGGCGTGATCGTTGTGCACGCAGTAGCCGTCGGAGGCGCGCTGGCGGATCTGGTAGGGCTTGCCGTAGTCCCACCGGATCACGCCCTCGTCGAGATCTCTCGACGACAGCGAGAACCGCAGCCGGCAGCAGCGCGCCTTGCAGATCGGCATCAGCTCCATGCACGGCAC
>JAPLLF010000091.1 GCA_026387715.1 Pseudomonadota bacterium | reverse complement strand
CCGCGATGTCGCTCTCCGACATGCCGTCGAGCTGCTTGACGTCGTCGACGACGACCGCGCTCGCGTTGGTGTCCTTGAGCACGAGCTCGGAGAACTTCGTCGTGAGCGTCGAGGCCTCCTCGTTGAGCGCGCGGAACTTCGTCTTGTCGGCGTCGGACAGGTTCGCGCCGCCGCGGACGAAGTCGAGGTGATAGCGCTCGAGCAGGCGCACGTCGACGGCGTCGAGCCCGAGCTTCGCGCGCTTCTGGAACAGCTCGTGAACCCGCGCGAACAGTTTCGGATCGAGGTTGATGCCGTCCATGTGCTTCGCGAGCAGCGGCGCGATCTCGGCTTCGATCTTCTGGATGTTCGGGTTGGTCGTCGATTGCGCCATCTGGAAGAACACGTGCGACACGCGGGTCAGCGTCTGGCCCGACTTCTCCAGCGCGACGATCGTGTTGTCGAACGTCGCGGGCGCCGTCGCGTCGGCGATCGCGCGAACCTCGGCATCGTGCTCGGCCATGCCCTGCGTGAACGCGGGCATGTAGTGCTCTTCGCGAATCTGATCGAACGGCGGCGCCTGGAGGTACAGCGTGCTCTTCGTCAGCAGCGGATTCACCGCGGGCGGCGCCGGCTTCACCGGCTCCGGCATGACCACGGCGACCGGCGCGGCCGCGTCGGGAGTCGGGGTCGAGACGACCGGCGTGGGCGTGGGCGTGGCCTTGGGATGCGAGCCACCACAGGCCGCGAGGCCGATCAGCGGAACTAGTGCGAGATGACGTAACGTTCGAACCATGCCGAGGGCATAACACGCACCCGCAGGTCCAGGACGCTACTGGCGGTCCGCGAAGAAGCTGGGCAGGTGCAGCGTCATCCACGACGTCGCCTGGTTGATCAGCGGTGTGACGTGCGTCTCCCAGTCACGGGAATCGTAGGACTGGTCGACCCAGCGCTGGTTGAGATACGTGAGCGCTGCGCACCGCTCCGGGTTGATCACCGTCAGCGTCGCGGTCACGCCAGCCGTCGGCGTGTCCTCGTTGTACGCGTCGCAGCCGGCACCTTGCTTGGTGGTGCCCGAGTGGCCGAGATGGTGGCCGAGCTTGCACGAGATCGCGCCCCCCGCTTGCCAGGAGACGTCGAGATACACGACGTAGTCGATCTGACGGGCGCGCGCGGCCTCGCACGACGACGTGAGCCACTGGCCCTGCAAGAAGCTCGACTCGGCATCGCGGCGCTCGATCCGCGCGTGGACATCCCGGGCGAGCGCGCCGAGCAGCGTCGCTTCGAGCTGGTGATACGCCGGCGTCACCTCGGTGTGGATCGCGAAGTCGCGATTGACGTACATCACCGAGACCTCGCCCGGCCGATGGCGAGACATCGTGGCCTCATGCGCCCGGGAATTACATCCGAGAACCACGACGGCCAAGCACAACGCGCGCACCGCTACGACGGTAACACTTGTCCGGATCTCAGCTGCGATGGTTCGACACGGTCGGCGGCACGACGTCCCCACGAGCCTGGAGGTCGAGCGCCTGCGGATTCGCCTGATAGAACGCGCGCACCGCGGTCGCGAGCGCGCGCTTGGTGACGTCGTCGACCGTCACGACGTCACCGGCCGGCAACGCCCCGAGCAGCCGGTCGACCAGCTGGTCCACCGGGGATGGCACGCGGGACCGCCAGCTCGCGAGCAGGGCGCGATCGACCTGCGAGGGCAACGATCCCAGGATGCCGACGTCGTTCTGATCGTGGATCAGCAGGCCCGACGTCGTCCCGCGATCGAGCGTGAGGACCTGGAACAGGTAGACGGTGTGGTAGGCGAGCTGACGCGCGCGGGCTTCGATGCTGGCGGGGCCGTGTGCACGCAGCGCCTCGCCGACGATCGACGCATGCTGATCGATCGCCGCCTCGCCGACGGCGCGCGCGAGCGCCGCGTCGGCATCCCGGTCGGCGGTCGCGTACTGCTCGAGATAGAAGTGGGCGACGCCGCGATGGCGCTCGAGCGCCGGGATGAAGAAGTAGCGGTCACCCTGGCGGGTCGCCTCGTCGAACACGGCCGGGGCCGCGGCGCGAAGCGCGGCGAGAAAGTCCGCCTTGCCGCGCAGCGCCTGCGCGGTGTCGGGGATCGAAGGATTGAGATCGGCCATGATCCGCCAGTAGCCGCTGCCATCGCGCATCTCGGTCCAGCTGACGTGGAGATGGACCGAGGGCGCGTGCGGATGACGCGGGTGGATGATCGTCGACAGGGCGGTCGCCGAGCTCAGTCGCTTGCTCGGCTCATCGTCGTAGTGCACCTGCGACACGTTGACCGAGGCGCGATCGAACACCTTCGTGTCCACAACCGACCATCGAGCGCCGCCGCCGTGCCGCCCCTCGTCGCGGCCCCAGGTGAGCTCGCGGAACTGATCGGCCTCACCGGCCGCGTGGGCCACCTGCTCCTGGGCACCGACCATCCGGCGTTGGAGGGCCGAGACCAGCTGGTGGGCGGCGTGGGCCGCGGGGGAGCGCGCGAAGATCACCCGATCAGCCTACCCGAACGTACGTGAAGACAGGCGCGGGCGACGGCCGAACACGTCACATCACGTCACGGCCCGGATCTCGTGCCCGCGCCTCGAGCACCGCAGGTGATCTCCGACGATCTCGAGTCCGTCACGTAGCCCAGCCTGGTCGAACTCGGTGCCCTCGATCTCCGATGGAGCCATGCGTCCCAAGGCGTCGTCGATCCGGCGCTGGGCTTCGCTTGCGACCGCGAGGAGCTGTTGGTCCCGATCCATTCTCGACGATGGTGGC
>JAPLLF010000253.1 GCA_026387715.1 Pseudomonadota bacterium | reverse complement strand
GACGGCTCGGCGTTCCTGAACCACGTGATCCTCGTCCGCAAGGCACGCAACGCCGAGCCCCCGCCGACGCTGCAGACCGACCCGCTCGTCTACCAGGGCGGCTCGGGCGACCTGCTCGCGCCGACCGATCCGATCGTGCTGCACGACGCGACGTGGGGCCTCGACTACGAGTCCGAGGTCTGCGTCGTCCTCGGGGACACCCCGCTGGGCACGCGCGCCGCCGACGCCGGCGCGTACGTTCGCCTCGTGCTGCTGTGCAACGACTGCACGCTGCGCAACCTGGTGCCCGACGAGCTCGCGAAGAGCTTCGGGTTCTTCCAGAGCAAGCCCGCCACGGCGTTCTCGCCGTTCGCGGTCACCCCGGACGAGCTCGGCGACGCGTGGCGCGATGGCCGCGCCCACGTCCGCGTGCGCTCGACGTACAACGGCGAGGTGATCGGCACGTGCGACGCCGGCCCCGAGATGCACTTCTCGTTTCACGACCTCGTGCAGCACGTGACGAAGACCCGCCGGTTCACCGCGGGCACGATCCTCGGCAGCGGCACGGTGTCCAACGCGGACCGCGCGCGCGGCATCTCGTGCCTCGCCGAGCGCCGGATGATCGAGACGATCGAGACCGGCAAGCCGATCACGCCGTTCATGAAGGTCGGCGACGCGATCGAGATCGAGGCGTTCGACGCCGCCGGGCGGTCCCCGTTCGGCAAGATCAGCCAGAAGGTGGTTGGCCCCCAATGACGACGCCCAGGCTCACGCTCCACAACTACTGGCGCAGCTCCGCCAGCCACCGCGTGCGGATCGCGCTCGGGCTCAAGGGGCTCGCGTACGACTACGAAGTCGTCAACATCATCGCGCCCGGGGGTGGGCAGCAGTTCGCCGAGGCCTACCGTGCGAAGAACGCGATGGCGCAGGTCCCGACGCTGGAGATCGTCGAGGACGATGGCCGGCGCGTCGCGCTGACCCAGTCGCTGCCGATCCTCGAGTACCTCGAGGAGCGCTGGCCCGAGCCGCCGATCCTGCCGCGCGATCTCGTGCTGCGCGCCCGCGCCCGCGCGCTCGCCGAGATCGTCAACAGCGGGATCCAGCCGCTCCAGAACCTGACGACCACCAACGCGGTCAACGCGCTCGGCGGCAAGACGGCCGAGTGGGTGATGCCGTTCATCGCGGGGGGCCTCGCGGCGTTCGCGCAGCTCGCGCGCGAGACCGCCCGGGCGTTCGCCATCGGCGACGTCCCGACGATCGCCGACTGCTGCCTCGTCCCGCAGCTCGCCTCGGCGCGCCGCTTCGGGGTCGACCTCGCCAGGCTGCCACTCCTCCTCGAGATCGAGGCCCGTTGCCTCGCGCTGCCGGCGTTCGCCGACGCGATGCCCGATCGTCAACCCGACGCCGTGAAGAGCTGAACCATGACGAACTCGAAGTCTTCTTCCATCGGGCTCAAGCGCCTCGAAGGCATCCACTACTACGTCCACGACCTCGAGCGCTCGCGGCGCTTCTACACCGAGAAGCTCGACTTCGCGGAGACCTGGCGGAGTTCGCCGGAGCTCGAGGCGGAGGGGCGCCAGCGCTCGGCGTGCTTCTCGGCGGGCACGATCCAGGTCGTGTGCAGCACGCCGCTCGATCCGCCGGGCCGCGAGCGCAGCCGCGCCGGGCGGTTCCTCGCGAAGCACCCCGACGGGGTCGGCACCTTGACCTGGGAGGTGCACGACATCGAGCGCACGTTCGCGCTGCTCGAGGAGCGCGGCGGCACCACGATCGACGACATCGTGACGTTCACGGACGACGGCGGCACGCTCCGCCAGTTCTCGATCACGACGCCGTTCGGCGACACGACGTTCCGGTTTCGCCAGCGCGACGGCTTCCGGGCGCTGTATCCCGGCGCGGTCCCGTTCGTCGGCGGCGGCGCGAACCGCTTCGGCTTCGAGGACATGGACCACGTCACGTCGAACTTCCAGACGATGAAGCCGATGCTGCTGTGGCTCGAGCACGTCATGGGCTTCGAGCAGATGTGGAAGGTCGCCTTCCACACGAGCGACGTCGAGCCCGCGCGCAAGACCGGCTCGGGGCTCAAGTCGATCGTGATGTGGGATCCGGGATCCAACACCAAGTTCGCCAACAACGAGCCCGCGCGGCCGTTCTTCAAGAGCTCGCAGATCAACATCTTCAACGAGGAGCTGCGCGGCGATGGCGTGCAGCACGTCGCGATGACCGTCGCGGACATCGTCACCGCGGTGCGCGGCCTGCGCAGCAGCGGCGTGAACTTCATGCCGACGCCGGGCTCGTACTACGACATGCTGCCCGAGCGCCTCGAGCTCGGCGGCATCGACGTCATCGACGAGGACATCTCGCTGCTCCGCGACCTGCAGATCCTGGTCGACGGCGGCGAGCACCACGCCTACATGCTGCAGATCTTCCTCAAGGAAGCCGCCGGGCTCTACGCGGATCCGAGCGCCGGCCCGTTCTTCTACGAGATCATCCAGCGCAAGGGCGATCGGGGCTTCGGCGCCGGGAACTTCCGCGCGCTGTTCGAGTCGATCGAGCGCGAGCAGCAGAAGGCCCCGCACTGATGCTCGACCGCATGACGGTCGGCGACGTCGCGATCAAGCACCACGTCCAGCTGCGCGGCGCCGACGGCGCGCTGCGCTACGAGGAGTGCTTCACGCGCGACGGGTTCGATGGCCCGTACACGATCCTCTATCACGAGCGCCGACCCCACACGCACCGCGTCGAGGCGCCGACGCACGGCTGGCGCCAGCCCGTGCAGGCGACCAGCGACGCCGAGCGCCAGATGGCGAAACGGCACTACCAGAGCGGCCAGTTCGCGACGCGCGGAGGCAGCCAGCTCGACGAGCGCATCGCGCTGCTGTTCAACGACGACGTGATCTCGGGCGTGGTGTTCCCGACGGCCGACGATCCGGTCTACGCGGCCGACGCCGACGCCGACACGCTGGTCTACATCCACCGCGGCGGAGGCACCCTGCGGTCGCAGCTCGGCGACGTGCCGTTCGAGCAGGGCGACTACGTGTTCGTGCCGCGCGGCCTCCTGCATCGGTTCACGCTGACCGCCACCGCCGGGCCGCAGCACTGGTTCTGGCTGGCGCTCGCGGGCGGGCTGCACCTGCCCAAGCAGTGGCGCAACGAGGTCGGCCAGCTGCGCATGGACGCGCCGTACTCGCATCGCGACTTCCGCCGGCCGACGTTCGTGGCGCCACGCGACGAGCAGATCCGCTCGCTCGTCGTGCGCCGCGGCGGTCGCTGGCACGGCTTCGCGCTCGCCGACTCGCCGCTCGACGTCGTCGGCTGGGACGGCACGGTGTACCCGTGGGCGTTCCCGATCCTCAACTTCCAGCCGCGCGTGTCGTCGGTGCACCTGCCGCCGACCTGGCACGGCACGTTCGCGGCGCGCGGCGTGCTGGTGTGCTCGTTCGTGCCGCGGCTCGTCGACTTCCACCCCGACGCCATCCCCTGCCCGTACCCGCACTCGTCGACGCACTGCGACGAGATCATCTTCTACTGCGAGGGCAACTTCACCTCGCGGCGCGGCGTGTCGAGCGGGTCGATCTCGTACCACCCGATGGGCATCCCACACGGCCCGCACCCGGGCGCGTACGAGGCCTCGATCGGCTCGACGCGCACCGACGAGATGGCCGTGATGCTCGACGTGTTCCAGCCGCTCCGCGCCACCGCGGCCGCGCTCGACGTCGAGGATCCCGACTACCAGACCTCGTTCATTTGATCGCGAACGCGACGCTGCCGAGGGGCTTGGTCCCGGCGATCTCGACGCGATAGGTCCCCGCGGGCCAGCCCGCGTCGGGCTCGCTGAACGAGAAGTTGCCCGCGTAGTGGGTGTCGACCTCGGAGGTGTACGTCCGGGTGACCACCGGGTGGTTCGCCGGGGCGGCGCCGTCGGTGTCGACGGCGATCAGCGTGCCGGTCACGGCGTCGCCCTTCTTGAGGTCGGCCTCCCACACCACGAAGAACTCCGGTGTGTCGTGCGCGATCGCGTCGGGCTTCGCCGGGGCCGCGACGGTGGGCTTGGTCAGGAAGGGGCCGTCGACCTTGGTGGGGCCGGACGTCGACGTCGTGACCGTGCACGCCGTCGCGAAGCCGAGGACCGCACCGAGGACACCGCGCGCAGGAACGAACATGCCCCAGCGTAGCCGCTATTCATCCGCGGCGGTCCCGAGCACGGTCCCGAACGTCCGCCCGGTCGGGATGCCGACGACGTAGGTGGCGTCGAACGTGGGCCCTTCGATCGCGTCGTCGTCGACGACGTCGAGGTCGGTCGGAGGGTGCTCGTCGAGCCGCACGTCGACCACCGTGGCCGCCACCGCCGACACGATCACGTCGGCGCGCTCGACCGTGACGTCGGCGTAGTAGAACGCCACGAGGTAGCGGGCGGCCGGCAACCCGGTGAGGTCGAACGCGCCCTGCTCGTCGGTGATCGCGGTCTGGGTGGGGAGCGACGGGCTCGTGGCGATCACCGTGACGCCCACCAGCGACTCGCCTCGGGCGGCGGCGGTGACCGTGCCGCGGATCGCGTTGTGCGCGCGATCGAGGATCAGGACCGCCGCCTGCGCGCGCGCGATCAACGCGCCGGCGTCCTCGCCATCCTCGGCGTCGTCGTCCGCATCGGCGATCTCCGCGCCACCTTCGGCGGTGCGCGCCGTCAGCGGAGGGCAATGCACGCGCAGCTCGGGCCCGGCCGGCGAGGCGGCCGCGGCGAGGGCCACGGGCGCGCCCGCCGTGGCCGGACCGCCCCGCGCACCCCAGCCGACGGCGGCGGCGACCACCGCGATCACCAGCGAGCGGACCTCCATCTCGTCACGGTACGCGGGCCTCGCGGCCGGCGCCGCAAACCGTCGCTCACCGCCGGCGCGGCCGCGCCGCGTCGCATGTCGCAGGGGTCAGCCGCGCTCGAACACGAGCGGCAGCGTGACCTTGCTCGTGCCTCGCTGGCGCCCGAACTGCCAGCTCGCGACCTCGAGGACGATGCGGCGCACGAGCCACCGGCGCCCCACCTGGCTGGCCGCGGGCACGCGCGTGGTGTCGGACAGGATCTGCGCGCCGCGCACGCCGCCGCGCTGGTCGACGGTGAACCGCAGCGCGAGCATGCCGCTGATCGGCAGGTCCGCGATCCACTCGCCGAGCCGGGCCATGAGCGTCGCGATCTGCGCGCCGAGCGCGTCGACCTCGAGCGAGCCGTCGACGAACGGGCGCGGCTGCACGAACCAGCCGTGGATCACGAGGCGACCCTCGCGCGGGTCGCGCGTGCCGGTGACCTCGCGGACGCCGTGCGGGATGCGCGGATCGAACACGGTGAGCCGGCCGAGCTTGGGCTCGATCGCCCGGATCACCTGGGGCTCCTCGACGGACCGCTCCGACTTGAAGTCCTGCCAGAAGTCGAGCACCTCGTCGCGCACCAGCAGGGTCTCGCCGCCGCGGAACGTGCGGCGCCGCCAGTCGGTCAGCGAGAACACGAACGCCCAGGGCCCGTGCGGCAGATCGCCGTGCAGCTCCTGACGGCAGCCGTCCACGTAGCACGACAGCCACGGTGGCGAGATGTCGTGACAGCCGAGCGTCTCGCGGCCCCACGCGACGAGCCGGCGGTGGAACCGCTCGTAGAGTCGGGTCGGAAAGTACGTCCACGCCGGCGTCCGCAGCGCGGTGTACTGCCCGGGGACGTGCCAGTAATCCCACACGAAGCGGTCGTCGCGCGTGCCCCGGGGGTCGGCGAACCGCTCGTCGAACACCTCCCGCAGCGCCGCGGTCTCGGGCGCGAACCGATCGACGATGAAATGTGATCGTTGGACGCGGGCCACGTGACGACCCTACCTCAGGTGTACGTTTCGCTCGATGCGTACTACCAGTCTTGCCCTAGCCCTATCACTGACGCTGAGCGGCTGCCTCGTCAAGAAGTCGACGCTCGACAAGGAGCGCGCCAAGAGCGCGCAGCTGACCTCCGATCTCGAGGCCGCCCGCGCGAAGCAGGCCGCGACCGACAAGAAGCTGTCGGAGACCGAGACCTCGCTCAACGACAAGATCGCCGAGCTCGAGGCCCGCGCCGGCCAGCTCGACAAGACCGTGAAGACCAAGGAGGGCGAGCTCGGCAAGGTCCACAAGGAGCAGGAGGCCACGCAGGCCGAGCTCGCCGAGCTCCGCCGCCAGAAGGAGGCCGCCGAGAAGCGCATCGCCGCGTACAAGGCGCTGCAGGACAAGTTCCGCGCGCTCGTCGACACCGGCAAGTTGCAGGTCGTGTTCCGCAACGGCCAGATGACGCTCAAGCTGCCCTCCGGCATCCTGTTTCCGTCCGGGTCCGACGAGCTGTCCAAGGACGGCGAGAAGGCGCTCGCCGAGGTCGTCGGCATCCTCCTGCAGTTCAAGGATCGCCGCTTCGTCGTCGCGGGGCACACCGACAACCAGCCGATCAAGACGCGGCAGTTCCCGAACAACTGGTACCTGTCGACCGCGCGCGCCAACAGCGTCGTGCAGTTCATGATCAAGCAGAGCTTCCCCGCCAGGAGCGTCGCCGCCGCCGGCTACGGCGAGTTCGATCCGATCACGAAGAACGACACCGAGCAGGGGCGCGAGCAGAACCGCCGCATCGAGATCATCCTCGTGCCCAACCTCGAAGAGCTGCCGAGCCTCACCGGCGCGCCGTAGCGATCGATCAATCCCAGAGGTAGGCCAGCTCGACCACCGGGAAGCCGCCGACCTTCGACGGCACCCGCGGGCCCGCTCGCCCGCCGAGCGCCTCGTAGAACCGCCGGGCGTGCGGGTTGTTCTCGAGCACCCAGATCACGAGCGAGGCGAGCCCGCGCGCGCGGAGCTGGGCGCGGCACTGCGCGAACATCTCGGTGCCGAGTCCGTACCGCTTGGCGCGCGGCACGAAGTAGAGCGCGTAGATCTCGGCGTCGGCTCGCACGACGTGGCGGCGGCGACTCTCGCCGGCATCGCAGAACCCGACGATCTCGAGGTGCGTGACGTCGTAGGCGACGAGCTGCAGGATCATCGGATCGGCGAGGATCCGCGCGCGCGTCGCGGCGCGCTGACCGACGTCGACGCGATCGAGCAGCGTGTCGGGCAGGATGCCGCGATAGCTGTCGCGCCAGCTCAGGGTGTGCGCGGCAGCGATCCCCGTCACGTCGGCGGGCGTCGCCGCCCGGATCGCAAAGCGCCCCATCGCGGCGAGTGTACTGCGTCCTACGCCGAGTCGCTGTTGCTGACGCCCCAGCGCAGCAGCTTGCGATAGAGCGTCTTGCGATCGAGCCCCAGCACCTTCGCCGCGTCGGTGCGATTGCCACCGCACGCGTCGAGCACGCGGACCACGTGCCGGCGCTCGACCTCCTCGAGCGTGATCAACTCGACGCCGGCGTCGCCCGCGCTCGGGATGGCGGTACGACGATGCTGGTTGCGGACTTTCTCGGGTAGGTCGTCCACCTGAATCTCCTCGAAGTGGGCCAAGGCGACCGCGCGCTCGAGACAATTCCCGAGCTCGCGGACGTTTCCCGGCCAGTCATAGGTCAACATTCTCTCTGCGGCCGCGGTCGAGATGCCGGTGATGCGCTTGTCGAAGTTCGTCGCGTAGACCCGCAGCATGTGCTGCGCGAGCAAGAGGACGTCGCCGCCCCGCGCGCGCAGCGGCGGCAGCGGGATGTGGATCACGTTGATCCGGTAGTAGAGGTCCTCGCGGAACCGGCGGTCCTCGACCATCTCGTCGAGGTCGCGGTTGGTCGCCGCGATCAGCCGCACGTCCGTCGCGATCTCGCCCTCGGAGCCGACCGGGCGGACCTTCTTGTCCTGGATCGCGCGGAGCAGCTTCGGCTGCAGCGACAGCGTCATCTCGCCGATCTCGTCGAGGAACAGCGTGCCACCGGTCGCCTGCTGGAACAGGCCGAGGCGGTTGGTCTTGGCGTCGGTGAACGCGCCCTTGACGTAGCCGAACAGCTCGCTCTCGAGCAGCGTCTCCGGCATCGCCGTGGTGTTGACCGCGACGAACGGTGCGCCGTGCCGCCGCGAGCGCTCGTGGATCGCCCGCGCGACGACCTCCTTGCCCGTGCCACTCTCGCCGGTGATCAGCACGGTCGCGTCGGTGACCGCGACCTGATCGATCAGCGTGTAGACCTCCTGCATCACCGGGCTCGCGCCGATCAGATCGCCGCGCCGCGACGTGCTCGCGACCACCTCGCGGAGCCGCTTGACCTCGCCGCGGAGCGCCCGCGACTCGTTCGCGCGCCGGATCGCGATCGCCAGCGCCTCGATCTCG
>JAPLLF010000918.1 GCA_026387715.1 Pseudomonadota bacterium | reverse complement strand
CTGCCCGCTCTCGAAGATACGGACCGCCTCGCGTTTGAATTCCATCGTGAACTTGCGCCGTTTCTTTCTCATCATCGGCCACCTCATTCTGGCAGGTCCCTGCCTTGAAGAAGTGTCCACAAACGACGGGCAAGCCCATCGACGTCAAGGGTGGGGTCGAGGTCGAGGTCGACGTCGACGTCAACCGAGCAACGCCTGCACGTCTCTTGGAGATCGCGTCTTTCGTCTGACCGACCAACGGCGGCCAACGTCCCGACGTCCCACAACACCCGCGCCAGATGCGCCGTGTCCTCCGGCATCTCGAATCACGCCTTGATTGCGCTGAGGCTTCAGTCCATCGGGGCGGCGGCCCCGGCGAGCGTCTGATCGATGACCGCGGGGTCGATGCCCAGGGCCTCGGCCACGTCGAACAACACGGCGAGCTCGCTCGCCTGCACGACGCCGTCGGCGGCGGCGACGATGGTGGCGTGCTGGACGAGCTGCGCGCGCGCCAGCAGCGGCCAGGTCCTGCCCACGACGAGCTTGTCCGCGAGCTCGCGCTTCACGGCCTCGAGGTCCTCGGGCTTCGTCGGCAGGTCGACGTGCTTGGCGCCCAGCAGGGCCCGCAGCGCGCGGAGCTCGCTGGGATGGAGCTCGCCGTTGGCGGCGGCGACCACGGTCCCGGCGCAGTAGAGGAGCCGGCGCATCGCGATCGACTCGTCGGAGGGATCCTCGAGGTAGGTGGGCTCCATGACCGCGAGGTCGCGCTCGACCACCCGCTCGAGCTCGTCGCTGGTGGCGCCCACCGCCGGGAGCCCGATCGCGCGCTGGAACGCCGCGGACTTGCCGTACGCGAGCAACGCGCGCACGCGCAGGGGGCTGTACGGGTGGGTGTCGAAGCAATCGAGGACGTCCTCCTCGTCGCGCGCGTCGGCGCACGCCGCCGGCGAGGCGAGCAACGCATCGAGCTGCGACGTGAACGCGTCGAGATCGGGATGGATCGTGCCGGTCCCGAGGCCGCTGGCGATCTTGAACAGGGCCCGCGCCGCGGGCTCGACGTCGCCGGCGCACGCCACGCCGGCGCGATCCGCGCTGACCTCGGCGGCGCGGCACCACAGGTAGAGCTTGAGCTGGACCGGCCGCGTGACGAAGCGCCCGCCGACGTCCTCGAGCGTGGCGGTGATCGGCATCGGGATCTGGAAGTGGTCGAACAGCGCGTGCCCCAGCTCGTGTCCGACCACGAAGCGGAGCTCCGCGCCGGAGAACGTCTCGAGCAGGCGCGAGGTGACGCCGATGATGATCGGCCCCGACACGCTGCGCGTGCAGAACGCGTTCATGTCGGCCGCGGGCCGCACGTAGAGCTCCACGGGGCGCGTGTAGCCGAGCCGCTCGCGGCAGGCCGCCAGCGCGTCGTGCGCGTCGGGTGCCATCGCGCGGGTCAGCCGCAGCGCTCCCGTGAGCAGCGAACGGCGGGTGCGCAGGCCGAAGCCGCTCGACCGCTCTTCGATCTTCTTGAGCGCGTGCGTCACGCCCCAGTCGGTGAGGAGCTCCTCGCGGAGCACGCGATCACGTGCGGCCTGGAGATCGGAGAGGTCGGCGGCCACGTCGGCTACTTGAGGTACTTGAGGCCGATGATGTCGACGATGGTCTGCGCCAGCTGATCGTCGATGCGGAGGATGCGTTGCATCGCCGCGAGCATCTCCTCCTCGGACTCGTCGATGTCGCCCGACGACATCGCGATGTCCACCGCGAGGACGAACGCCTTCTTGCGGACGGCATCGCTCTGGATGTCGCCCAGCACGGCGAGCGAGCTCTTCATGTCGCGGTTGAACTTGTGCGAGATCTTGTGCGACGCCTCGAGGGCCTTGTCGAACTGATCGCCGTCCATGTCGCGGAACTCGGGCAGCGTGTTCGCGTAGTTGCGAATCATCTCGTGCTCGCTGTCCTCGATCGTGCCATCCGCGCAGCTCATGCAGATGATCGAGTGGAGCAACAAGACGTCGTCGGTCGGCTTCTTGGCAGGTGCCGTGCCCATGAACTTGGAAAGTAGACCCATCTGAGATTCCCCCTTGGCCTGATTTTAGCCGTTGAGATGCTACTGGTTTCCGCAGACCTTGGTCCAGCGTGCCTTGGCACCGATCCATCGGGCCTCGCTGGCGAACGCGCTAGCGTCGAGCTGCTGGCTGGCCTTGGCCCAGTCGTCGCTCGAGCACTCGGTGAGGCTCGGCGCCTCCGGCTGCTCGGCCTTGGCGGCCTCGGCCCGGGCGACGGCGGCGGTCGCGCGCGCTAGCGGCGCCTCGAAGCTGCACAGCCGGCGGAGCTCGGCGATCGGCGCCTTCGTCGCGTCCTTCGCCGCGTCGTCGGCGACGCGCGCGACCCACGCGCACTCCTCGTCGAACGGCCGCGCGGCCGCGAGCGACGCCTTGGCGGCGGCCAGCTTCTCGGTGGCCTCGTCGGCGTCGAGCGTGTCGAGCGCGCCACCGACCTTGTCGCCGGCGCGCTTGAGCTTGTCGAGCACGCCACCGCCGCCACCTGCCGAACCGCTCGCGCCACCGCCGCTGCTGCTGCCGCCG
>JAPLLF010000265.1 GCA_026387715.1 Pseudomonadota bacterium | reverse complement strand
TGCCCGCGCCGCGAGCTCCTTGCCCGTGCCGCTCTCGCCGAGCAGCAAGATCGGCGCGGCCGACTTGCTCGCGCGCTCGAGGATCGCGAACACCTGCCGCATCGCGGTGCTCGCGCCGTACATCTCGCCGAAGCGATCGTTCGTCGACGGCGGGATGTCGATCGCCTCGTCGGCGGGGAGCACCTGCACGAGCGTCTTGCCGATGCGGAGGACGACGCCTGGCGGCGCGACGACCTTGCCGACCGCGACGCCGTCGATCAACGTGCCGTTCTTCGAGCCGAGATCGCTGATCGCGAAGCCGGCCGCGCTCGGCACGACCGAGCAATGCCGGCGCGACACGAACGTGTCGGCGAGCACGACGTCGCACGAGCGCTCCGTCCCGATGACGACGCCCACCGGCGGCAGCTCGATCTCCTGCCCGCGATCCGGACCGTCGATCACGCGCAACAGCGCACTCGCACCACGCGGGCGCACCGGCGCGACGTTGGTCACGCGGGTGACGAGCACGGTGCGACTCCCTACTTCTTGCTCTCGCTGTTCAGGGCGAGCTCGGTACGGATCCGCATGCGCAGCGCGTTGAGCTTGATGAAGCCCTTCGCGTCACGCTGATCGTAGACGTCGTCTTCCTCGAACGTGACGATGTCGGTGCGATACAGGCTCTTCGGCGACTTGCGACCGAGCGTCGTGATGTGGCCCTTGTAGAGCTTGAGTCGCGCCGTGCCGGTGATCGCCGTCGCGATGTCGTCGACCATCCGCTGGAGCGTCTCGCGCTCCGGTGAGAACCAGAAGCCGTTGTAGACGAGTCCGGCGTAGCGCGGCATCAGATCCTGACGGAGCCGCAGCACCTCGCGATCGAGCGTGAGCGACTCGACCGCCGCGCGACCCGCGTGGAGGATCGAGCCACCGGGCGTCTCGTAGACGCCACGCGACTTCATGCCGACGAAGCGGTTCTCGACGAGGTCGACGCGACCGACGCCGTGCTCGCCACCGATCGAGTTGAGCCGCGCGAGGATGTCGGCCGGCGAGCCGGCGACGCCATCGATCGCCACGCAGTCGCCGTTCTCGAAGTCGAGCTCGACCGTCTTGGGGAGGTCCGGCGTGTTCGTCGCGTCGCGCGTGCGCTGGAACATCTTCGGATCGGGCTCCTTCCACGGATCCTCGAGGACGCCGCCCTCGTAGCTCGTGTGGAGCAGGTTGCGGTCGACCGAGTACGGCTTGTCGGCGGTCGCCTCGATCGGGATGTTGTGCTGCTTGGTGTACGCGATGAGCTCCTTGCGCCCCTTGAACTCCCACTCGCGCCACGGCGCGATGATCTTGATGCCCGGACGGAAGTGATACGCGGCCAGCTCGAAGCGGACCTGGTCGTTCCCCTTGCCGGTCGCGCCGTGCGAGATCGTGTCGGCCCCCTCGGCCTCCGCGGCCTCCATCATCCCCTTGGCGATGCACGGTCGCGCGAGCGCGGTCCCGAGGAGGTACGTCCCCTCGTACAGCGCACCGGCGCGCAGCGCCGGATACACGTAGTCGCGCACGAACTCTTCGCGCATGTCGCGCACGACGGCCGACTTCGCACCGACGGCGAGCGCCTTGGCGCGGGCGGCCTCGAGGTCCTCGTCCTGGCCGACGTCGGCGCAGAAGCAGATCACCTCGCAGTCGTACTTCTCTTTGATCCAGCGCACCGCGACGGAGGTATCGAGTCCACCGGAATAGGCCAGAAGCACGCGTTTCGTCTTGTCGGTCATCGCAGGATCCCTCGTGAGTACAGCTGGCACAGGTAACGATACGCCTCGAGTCGTGGCATGCCCGACACGTCGAGAATTTCGTCGAGCGAGAACACCCCGTCGACGCGTGACAGTAGAAATGCGGCGCGCGGATTGATCGGCGCGCTGGCGAGCTCGTGGAGTGGACGCGCGAGCACCGGCTGGCGCTGGAGATCCCCGAGGTAGGTCTGGAACACGTTCATGATCGCGTCGCGGTTGCGGTGCACGAGCTTCTGCGCCAGCGAGCTCGCCGCCTCTTCCTCGAGGGCGAGCTCGACGGCCGCCACCGAGCGCTCGGGATCGTCGGGGTCGCCACGCTTGCTCCACCGCTGCGCGTGCTCGATCAAGCCCTGGATGCGCCGCCGCGTGTGATCGTCCTTGCTCTCGTTCGCCGGCGCGTCGCGATCGATCGTCTCGAGGATCTCGGCGATCCGCGCCTCGGTCGGATCGACCGCCCGCGCCGGCTTCCTGGGCGAGGTCAGCCGCTGGATCTCCACCTGGCCGGTAGGTTCGTCCTCGGTGGCCGGGCGCGACGGACGCAGGCCGAGGTCGCGCGTCGGCAGGGACACGAGCTGCTGCGG
>JAPLLF010000510.1 GCA_026387715.1 Pseudomonadota bacterium | reverse complement strand
TCGAGGTCGATAAATTCGGCGTGGGTGGATCGTTTTGGTCTGCTCATGGGGGTTCCTCCTCGGTGTCGCAACCCGGAGGTTCCCCCTTCTTTTCTTGCGGCCCAAGAAACCGGCTTCTACACAACTATAGAGACACGACCGATCTTCGCACGCTCGACCTCGACCAGCCCCGCGGGGCGCATCCGCTTGTCGGCGATCAGCCGCTCGACGCGGTCGCGATTGATCTTGGACCACCGGCTCTTCGGGCGCCGCGGCGTGAAGCGCTGCAGGTAGTGATGCTCGTCCAGCTTCTGCGCCTGGCCGTCGATCCAGCCGTGGCAGAGCGCGACGTCCACCGCCTCCGTCCAGTTGATCGACGGCTCGCCCTTGCTCTTCTTCGCGTAGCGGATCCACACGAGTGGCGCCTTGGCGTGGTTCTTCGCGAGCCAGCGGTCGAACGTGGCGCCATCGGCGAACAGCAGCACGATGTCGTCGGGACCGGGATGCATGCCGGCCCATTCTACTCGCCGCGGAAGTCCGCTCGCGTTGTTTGGGCGCGGTGGTGGAGATCGCTCGTGTTCTGCAGAGCGCGTGCTCGTCAGCGCTTGGTCAGCGCGTACCAGCTTGCGACCTCGGCCCCGCTCAGCGCCCGCGTCCAGATCGCGACCTCGTCGAGATAGCCGAGGAACGTCTGCGCCGGGCCGGACAGCGGCAGGCAGCCGATCGCGAGCGGCGAGTGAAACTGCGTGATCGTCGCGGCGCTCTCGGGGGCCTCGACGTCGAGCTGGCCGTCGACGTAGATCCGCGAGCGCTGCGCCTGCGGCAGCGCGCCGTCGTAGACCATCGTGACCTGCGTCCAGGTATCGAGCGCGATCGGGTGCGCGCCGACGACGCGATCGTCCTCGGTGTCGATGTCCGCGTAGACGTCGCTGTTCGTCCACACGAAGTTGCTGTACTCGGTGGCGACCGTGTAGTCGACGCGCTTCGACACGATGCCGAACGAGCCCGCCGGATCGCCCTCCATGCGCACCCACGCACTGGTCGTCAGCGCGGTCGTCGCCCGCACCGAGGGGGCATCTGCGATCGTCACGCAGTCGGTGCCAACGAACCTGCCGACGCGCCCACGGATCGGGTCGTCGGCCGGTCCACTCGCGCCGGCGAAGACTCCGCCGCTCGCGGGCGTACAGGCATTCGTCAGGCCGGCGCTCCACGTCGCTTCGTCCATGTGCAGCAGCACGCCGCAGCGATCCCTAAACGCACCGAGTGGATCCGCATCGGTGACGGTCGCGTCGCCGCGCGGGTCGCTTGCATCCACCGTGCGGGACGCGTCGAAGTCGACGCGTCCGCACGCCGCGATGGCGATCGCGCCGGCCAGGGCTAGGTACTGCACGTCGGTAGTGTACGCGCGGGCGACACACCTTGAAATGATCCGCTCCTCGACGGTCTGGCCGGATCACCGGGCAAACCGGACCGTTGCCCGATCGGGATCGACGCGATCATGTTCGATGGCACCGGCATCCTCGCCGTAGCCGTTCCCTCGGACGGGCAAGCCGGTACCGACGCGAGATCCACCCGGTGTGTCCGGCCCGGAAGCGCGGAGCATGTTCGCCGGTCGGCCGAAGCATGCGTTTGGCGATCGTGAGCAGTCGCGAACTCCGGCCAGGCCGATCAGGGGCGCGCGGCCAGGAACGCTCGCACGGTCGCGAAGAACGGTTCGGGGCACTCCTCCCAGGGCAGGTGGCCGCAGCGCGGCAACATCACGAGCTGGGCCTTGGTGTGGGTGAGCGCTTCGACGATGCGATCGGCCATCTCCCTGCCGAACGGATCGGCTTCGCCCTGCATCACGAGCACGGGCGCGGTGACCCGCGCGAGCCCGCTCGAGAAGTCGTAGTTCGCGTTCGCCGCGATCGTGGCCTCGGCGACCGCGTCGTTGCAGCTCGAGCCACCCAGGTTGGCCGTCGCGGGATGTTTGGGATCGAAGTAGTAGACCGGCAAGAGGGCGATCAGCTGCTTGCTGCAATCCGAGTCCGGAAGCTGGTCTGGGAGGAGCCCGTCGCGCTGCATCGCGTGCATCGTCTTGTTGAAGTTCGCCTGGCCGGTCTCGTAGCCGGCGGACGTGGGCGGCATGCTGTCCACGAAGCTCAGCGAGCGGACGTGGGGCGAGTAGGCGTCCGCGTACGCCATCGCGATGACGCCGCCGAACGAGTGGGCGACGAGATCGATCTTGTCGACGCGCAGCGTCTCGCGGATCGCTTCGAGGTCATAGGCGAGGTCAAGGGCATCCTGATCGTGCGGGTCCACCGGCGCGTTCGTCCGGCCGACGCCGCGCTGGTCGTAGGTCGCGACCGCGTAGCCATCGTCGACCAGTGTCTCGAGCGGGAGCATGTACTCGTGCGAGACCCCGGGGCCGCCGTGGATGAGCACGAGCAGGCTCTTCGGCGTGGTCGCCGGCGACGTGACGCGAACGTAGAGGTGGATCCGCTCGTTGTACGTCGTGACGTCGACGGCGAGCTCGCGGACCGTCGGCTTCGCCGTGGCGACCGGCGGTGACGCGGGTCGCGGCGGCGCGGCCGACGAGCAGGCGGCGAGGACGAGGTGGACGAGCGCGCGCATCGCGCAGCCTACCGCAGCGCGTGCGCGGGTCGCGACGATCGCGTCGACGCCGACGCTGTGCGTGATCGGCTTCGTCTTCTCGGCTTCCATCGCGCGAGCCTACTTCGTCGCGGCGAGCGCCGGACCGATCAGGCGTTGCACCGTCCACTCACTCTGCGGCAGCGCACTGCGAGCGATAGAAGACGAGCGCCGGCTCGTTGCAGGCGAGCACGGGCCACTGGAAGCGGCCGTAGTCGAAGTTCGCCGCTGAAGACGTGTCGATTAATGGGAAATGAAGCGAGTTCCGGAAATAGTCTGAGCAGCTGGTCTTGTTCTCGTCGAGATGACTGACGAGAACCGTAAGCCTCGAGTCGCCGAGCCGCAGCGTAGGCAAGGCGTGATTCGAT
>JAPLLF010000698.1 GCA_026387715.1 Pseudomonadota bacterium | reverse complement strand
CGTCGGCGCGCGCGTCGAGCAGCGCCGCGCCGGCGGCGTGCACGTGCGCGACGAGCGCCAGCAGCTCGGCGGGATCGGCGCGCGCGAGCCACGCGGCGAACACGCGCGACGCGATCGGCTCGGCGAGCTCGCGCACAGCGTCGGCCGGCGCTGCGCGGTCGACGAGCGCGGCGAACGCGTCGTCGACGATCTGGTCGATCGCGGGCGCGAGCGCCGCGAACCGCTCGGCGGAGGCGGTGCCCCGCGCGATCGCGCGCCGCGCGCCGTGCGCGGGTGGGTCGAGGTTGTGGAGCGGCCGGGGCGCGCCCTCGGGCCGGACGACCTCCGGCCGCGTGCCCCACCACGACGAGAACGTCGCGGGATCGCGCGCGGCGGCGGCGAGCTCGGCGTGCCCGGTGATCGACCAGTAGCCGGGGCCGATCCGGCCGGGCGTCCACGTGACCGGGGCGAGGTCGCGGAAGATCGCCAGGATCGCGTCGCTCGCGTGGAGCGCGGGATCGAGGAGATCCGGAGAATCGTCGGACGTCATCGGTGCGCCTCGGGCAGGAAGTACGTGGTGACGCGCGGGCGACCGGCGCGGCGCTGGTAGGTGATGAAGTGGTACGCGCCGAGCGCGGGGGGTGGCGCGCCGAGGTAGGCGTGCAGGCGGTCGCGGGCGGTCGCGTCGTCGGCGTGGCGCGGCACGTGGAAGTGCAGGGCGCAGGTGGACGCGCCGGCCGCGACCTGGAAGCACACGAGCCACCAGATCGTGCGCTCGCCGCCGAGCATCACGCGCGCGAACCGCTCCGCCTCACCGGGGACGGCGGTGGTCGCCTGATCGTGGATCGCCGCGAGCTCGGCGATCGTGCAGTCGGGGATCAGCGCGTAGACCTTGCGCCGGCCGCCGGGCGCGAGGTCCACCGACGCGATCGTGACGCGCGCGCGCGCGGGCAACGTGACCGCGGGGAGCGCGACGCGATCGGGCCGGTCCAGGCAGGCATAGGCGTGCCAGCGAGGGGGCGCGTCGGGCGTGAACGCCACCGCATGCCAGACGCGGAGGTCGGCGGGGACGGCCAGCGCCTCCCACGGGGCGAGGTCCGCGCCGTGGCGCGCCATCAGCGCGGTCACCGCGTCGGCGGCCGGGCGATCGCGCGCCTCGAGGAACACGCGCACCTCGGGCTCGCCGATCGCGGTCGACACGCCCCACGGGACGCCGTGCGAGACGCTCGACGGCGGCCACGGCGTCGCGATCGCGTCGTCGCCCCAGCCGCACGCGCGCGCGAGCTCGCGGACCAGCCCGAGGTCGCGGGGGCGGAGCGCGAGCGCGTCGGTCAGGCGCTCGACGGACCCGACCAGCTCGTCGGCGCGCGTTCGCATCGGCGTCGATCCTATACGATGGGGCTGATGGCGCGAACGAGGTCCACGCGCTCGCATCCGGTGACGTTCCTGCCGATGGCGGCCGGCTACGCGTCGCTGATGGGGCACCACCGGCACCTGCTCGACGACCGCGTCCGGACGCGCGCGTTCCTCCGCGCGATCGCCGCGGTCGTCGCCCCGGGGGACGCGGTCGCCGACCTCGGCACCGGCAGCGGGGTGCTCGCGTTCGCCGCCCGCCGGGCCGGCGCGCGCAGCGTGTGGGCGATCGATCACGATCCGATCGTGCGCGTCGCCGCCGAGGTCGCGCGCGCCAACGGGATCGACGGCATCACGTTCGTCGAGCAGCTCGCCAAGGACGCCGCGCCGGCGGAGCCGATCGACGTGCTCGTCTCGGAGTGTTTCGGGCCGTTCGCGATCGGCGGCTCGATGATCGCCGCGTTCACCGAGCTGCGCGATCGCGTCCTCGCGCCCGGTGGTCGCACGATCCCCGAGCGCGTGACCCTGGTGGTCGCGCCCGTCGAGGACGCCGCGCTCGCGCGGTACGTCGGCGCGTTCGCGACCCGCCGCTACGACGTCGACTGGTCGGCGGCGCACGCGCTGGCGACGAACAACGTGTTCAACACGCTCGTCGCGCCGCGCGCGCTGCTCGCCCGCGGCACCCCGCTCGCGACGATCGATCTCGGGACCGATCGCTACCGCGGCTCGCTCGACGCGACGATCGCGCTGACGACGACCCGCGCCGGTCGCTGCCACGGCTTCGCGGGCTGGTTCGTCGCCGAGCTCGGCGGCGGCGTGACGCTGTCGACCGCGCCGGGCAAGCCCGCGACGATCTGGCGCCAGGTCGTGTTCCCGCTACCGCGCGCGATCGTCGTCGGCAAGGGCACCCCGATCGAGCTGACGATCCGCGGTCACGGCGAGCACTTCGACTGGAGCGGCGCGGTCGGCGCGACCGCGTTCACGAGCTCGACCCGTTACAGCCATCCGGCGGCCCTGCCGAGCGCGGTGCCGCGCGCGGCCAGCAGCCGCGTGGGCGAGGTCAGGCCCCGCACGGCCGCGGCGGCGGCGCGGAAGCGCTCGTCGGGCGAGCCGTAGAGCGAGATCACGCGGTCGCCCTTCTGCGCCAGGTAGGTCGCGAGCTCGGCGTCGAAGGCCTGCTCGCCCTCGCGGCACCACAGGTACAGGTCGTAGGGCCGCGCGAGGGCCTGCTGGCGGATCCACGCGGGCGGCTCGCCCGCGACCAGCCGTCGGGCGGTCAGGTACGTGGTGTAGAGGTCCGTATCGACGACGAGCAGGCCGCGATCACCATCGACGGCGAGCGCGTCCTCGAGCGCGACCTGCGTGCGCGCGAGTTGCTCGATCGACTCGATCTGGATCGAAGCGTTCGTCGCCGTCGGAAGCGTGGGCGCGGGCATCAGGGTGGCGCCGAGCTCCGCGCGCAGGCGGGCGCACAGCGTCGACTTACCCGTCGACGGCGCGCCGATCACGGCGATGCGTCGGACGAACCACGGCCGCGCCGACGGCAGCAGCTGCGCGAAGTGGTCGACGATGTTCGCGCGCATCGCGGTCCCCGAGATCGGCACCGCCACCCGCCCCGGATCGACCGGGATGTCGTGGCCCTGCAGCTGCCTCATCACGAGCTCGTGCGTCGCCTCGGAGCCGAACCAGTGGTCGCGCTGCTTCACGTGCCGGTCGAAGATCGCCACGACGAACTTCTCCGGATAGCTCGCGTGGGCCGGGCCGACGTCGAGCTCGATCGCGTGGACCGCGACGTCGGGGAAGTGGTCCTGGAGCCAGCGCGCGCGCGCGGCTCCGGGGATCGCGTCGCCGGGCGTCGCGGCGACGAGCACGACGACGTGCCGGCACCACGCGCGCGCGAAGTCGATCACGTACGCGTGCCCGCGGTGGGGTGGCAGGAACCGGCCGGCGACGACGCCGCGGTCGCCGCGCTCGAACACCGGGCCGAACGAGCCGGCCTGCCGGACGCCGGGGCGCGCGGCGACGTTGATCGGCGCGGGCGCCTCCCACGACCCCGCGCTCGCCCACTCGTCGCTGCCGTCGTCGCCGTCGTCGTCGCCGTCGTC
>JAPLLF010000740.1 GCA_026387715.1 Pseudomonadota bacterium | reverse complement strand
GAGGCGGGGTTCGTGAACCTCGTCGTGTGGCAGCAGGTGTGGGCGACGTACGCGCCGCTCGTGCGGACGACGTCGCTGCTCGGCGTGACCGGGCGCCTGCAGGTGCAGGAGGGGATCGTGCATCTGATCGCGGAGGCCCTGTGGGTGCCCGCGCTGTCGCGTCCCGTCATCGACGTCGCGAGCCGCGACTTCCACTGACGCGCCGTCGTCACCGACGCGTCACCCGAACGCGCTTCGTGACGAAGACGCGAATTCACGCGCGCTGATTCGTTGCCGTCCGGTCACGCGACGCAGGCCAGCGCGACAACTCGGCTGCGTAGGGTGCGCCCGTGACCCGACGCATCCTCGCCTCGTTCTTGATGGTCGCGCTCACCACGCCCATCGCCCGCGCCGACGAACCGGCGCCGCCGGTCGACGAGCCCGTGCCGGCGCCGCCCGTCGACGATCCGGCCCCACCACCACCACCACCACCGGCGCCGACCGGCACGCTGACCGGCGCCATCACCGACGCGTCGACCCAGCTCGGGCTGCCCGCGGCGACGATCCAGATCACCGGAGCTGGCACGCAGGCGCTCGCGACCGAGCTCGACGGCACGTTCACGATCACGCTCGCGCCCGGTCGCTACACGGTCGTGATCGCGACGCCCACGTACCTCACCCAGACCCGCACCGTCACGATCGTCGCGGACCGGCCCGCCACGCTCACGGTGGCGCTGTCGCCGGAGGTCCACGAGGCCACGGGCGAGACGGTCGAGGTCTACAGCACGATCGACACGACGAAGGCGTCCGCCGTGCTCGCCGAGCGGCGCGCAGCGGCGACCGTCAGCGACGCCGTCAGCGCCGAG
Organism: Pseudomonadota bacterium; assembly: GCA_026387715.1. Classification (GTDB taxonomy): domain Bacteria; phylum Myxococcota_A; class Polyangia; order Haliangiales; family Haliangiaceae; genus JABFXX01. The sequence continues at coordinate 14,135 of JAPLLF010000740.1, read as the reverse complement.
CAGATCGCGCGGTCGCCCGACAGCAGCGCCTCCGACGCGGCCAAGCGCATGGTCGCCGCGACGATCCAGGACAATCGCTACGTCGTGATCCGCGGTCTGGGCGGGCGCTACAGCCTCACGCTGCTCAACGGCGTGCCGCTGCCGAGCCCCGATCCCGACGTGCCGGCGGCGCCGCTCGATCTGTTTCCGTCCGCGCTGATCGCCAACCTCACCGTGCAGAAGACGTTCTCGCCCGACATGCCGGGCAACTTCGCCGGTGGCGCGCTGACGATCGACACGCGCACGTATCCGTCGAAGTTCCTGTTCCGCGCCAAGGTCGGCGTCGCCAGCGACAGCGCGAGCTCGTGGCGGTCGGTGAACGGGCAGGACGGTGGGCGCCTCGATCTGTTCGGCTTCGACGATGGCACGCGCACGTTGCCCTCCTCGATCCCGACCACCACGCTCGCCGGTGACTACCGGCTGACCGCCGCGCAGCGCGAGGCCGAGGTCGCGGGGTTCAAGAACAACTGGTCGCTGCAGCAGCGCACCGCCGGCCCGAACCTCGCGTTCGCCGCCACGATGGGCGACACCACCAAGGTCGGCGACCAGCGGCTCGGCTACGTCGCCAACGTCAGCTTCGGGCACAGCTCCCAGCAGCGCAGGACCCACCTCGCGCGCGTCGGCGGTGACGATGGCGCCGGCGGCACGCTGCCGTCCGTGCTCCAGCTCGACGATCGCCAGGGCATCGAGTCGGCCAACCTCGGCGCGCTCGGCGCGGTCGGCTGGACGCCGCGCCCCGGTCACAAGCTAGACCTGTTCGGGCTCTACGCGCACTCCGGCGACGTCACCTCGAGCGAGATCACCGGCACCGACAGCTCGACCGCGGTGATCGATCGCACGCGCCTGCAGTTCCTCGAGCGCGAGCTCGGGTTCCTCCAGCTCGTCGGCGAGGATCGGCTCGCCGACCACGTCATCCTCGAGTGGCAGGGCAACGTCGCGCACGTCGCCCAGCACGAGCCCGACACGCGCGACCTGCTGCGCACCGAGACCACCGACGGTCGGCTCGCGATCGCCGGCGGCTCGGGCTCGGCCGAGCGCCTGTTCGGCGAGCTGTCCGACACCACGCTCGGCGGCGCGGCCGCGGTCCGGCTGCCGTTCGACGCGGTCAAGCTCAAGGCCGGCGTGGCGATCCAGCGCAGCGCGCGCGCGTACCAGCAGCGCCGCTTCCACTTCGATCTCAGCGGGGACACGGCGTTCATGTCGCCCGACGAGGCGTTCATGCCCGAGCACGCGGGCAACGGCGTGTCGATGTACGAGGCCACGCTGCCGAGCGATGGCTACGACGCGACGCGGACCGTCACGGCCGCGTTCGCGATGGCCGACGTCAACCCGACGGCGAAGCTCCGCGTCGTCGGCGGCGCGCGAGTCGAGCTGAGCCGGCTCGACGTCGGGCTCGCGTCGAACCTCGACCTGATGACGCCGCCCGAGCCGCGCACCCAGCACGGCGACGACGACGTCCTGCCGTCGGTCAACGCGACCTACGCGCTGACCTCGGCGATGAACCTGCGGGCGGCCTACGCGATGACCGTCGCGCGTCCCAACTTCCGCGAGATCGCGCCCGCGCTGTACTACGACTACGTGCGGCGCCGCGCGATCGGCGGCAACCCGGCGCTCGCCGAGACCACGATCCACAACGGCGACCTGCGCTGGGAGCAGTTCCTCGGTGACAACGAGGTGATCGCGGCGAGCGTGTTCGCCAAGCAGTTCCACCTGCCGATCGAGAAGACCGTCGAGAACGCCGGCGACGGCGACAACGTCGGGTTCACCAACGCGCCCGACGCGACGAGCTACGGCGTCGAGCTCGAGGCCCGCCTGTCGCTCGCCCGGCTCGCGCCCGCGCTGGCGGCGTTCAGCGTCGGCGGCAACCTCAGCCTGATCGGCTCGAAGATCGAGACCGTCGCCGGCGCCGCGCCGCGGCCGCTGCAAGGGCAGTCGCCGTACGTCGCCAACCTCGGGCTCGGCTACGCGTCTCCCACGGGCGCCACGCGCGCGGACGTGCTGTTCAACACCTTCGGGCGTCGCATCGAGGAGGTCGGCAACGGCGGCGCCGGCAACATCTACGAGGAGCCGTTCCATCGACTCGACCTCACGTTCGTGCAGGACCTCGGGCGCGGCCTGCGCCTGAAGCTGTCCGGCACCAACCTCTTGAACCGCCGCGTCGTGCGCACGCAGGACGCGGTCGAGATCTTCGCCTACCAGGTCGGCGTCACCGCCGTCGGCAACCTCGAATTCACGCTTCCGTGACCCTAGCAAAGGATCGAATCATGACTCGCACGCGCCTCAGTTCCAGCCTGTTCTGCCTCCTCGCCGTCACCGCGTGTGGTGACGACGCCACCACCAACGCCGCCGTCGACGCGCCGACCGTCACCACCGACACCCCGGGTGGCGGCGTGACGATCCGCGTCAACGACGACATCACGACGAACACCACGTGGGAGGCCAAGAACGTCTACGTGATCCCGCGGCTCAAGCAGCTGTTCGTGCAGGCCGGCGCGACCCTGACCATCGAGCCGGGCACGGTCGTCCAGGGCGAGCAGGGCTCGCTGCTCGTCATCACGCGCGGCGCGAAGATCATCGCCAACGGCACCGTCGACCACGTGATCACGCTGACCTCGGCCCAGCCGGCCGGGCAGAAGTCCGCGGGGTTCTGGGGCGGCCTGCTCATCCTGGGGGCGGCGCCGATCAACACCAACGTCAACGCCAACCCCACCAGCACCGAGGCCACGTTCGAGGCGTTCACGTCGTCGATCCCCGAGGGCAAGTTCGGCGGCACCAACCCGACCGACAATAGCGGCTCGCTCAAGTACGTCCGCATCGAGTTCGCCGGCTTCAACTTCGTCGCCGACCGCGAGTTCAACAACCTCACGCTGTGCGGCGTCGGCTCCGGCACGACGATCGACTACGTGCAGGTGCACGGCGGCTCCGACGATGGCATCGAGTTCTTCGGCGGTACGGTGAACGTCAAGCACATCGTGTCGAGCCAGAACCAGGACGACGGGTTCGACACCGACAACGGGTGGTCGGGCAAGGCGCAGTTCGTCATCGTGCAGAACATCAGCCACCCGCCGACCCTCGCCGAGGCGAGCAACGGCTACGAGTCGGACAACCATGGCACGGCGGCGTCGTACGCCGCGGCGCCGCGCACGATGCCGACCATCTACAACGCCACGTTGATCGGCGATCACAGCTACACGGGCACCAAGAGCTTCGCGGCCGTGTTCCGCCGCGGCACGGGCGGTCACTACGTGAATCACCTGTGGTTCAACTTCCCGCAGGGGCCCGAGCTCCGCGACCAGGAGACCCTCGATCAGGTGACGGCCGGCAACCTCACCGTCACGCACTCGATGTTCTTCAACAACGACGCCAGCGCGTCGAACCTGCCGGCGCCCCAGGCGACCGGCGATCTCGACGAGACCCTCGTGTTCAACGCGGCGAGCAACGATCAGTTCGGCGTCGATCCGAACCTGTCCGCCTCGGCGATGAACAAGGAGGCGCCGAGCTTCCAGCCGGCCGCCCCGATCGCGGGTGGCGCGACCCCGCCGGACGACGGGTTCTTCGATCCGACCGCGACGTTCATCGGGGCGATCGGCCCCGTCGACTGGACCGCGGGCTGGACGACGTACCCGCAGAAGTGATCTTCTGAGATCGCCAGGGGGGCTGTGCAAGCCTCGGACACCTGTGTAGCGAGGGGACGGCGCTGGTGCCAGACCGGGCTCGATTCGGGCTCGTTCTCGTCACGGGACGGTGACAGCACGGTGGCACGGCACGTGAAAAACCTGCCGCGTTGTCCCCTTCCACGCTCCTGATCGCTGCCTGTTTGCTGGGGTGGGTGTCGCCGGTCTTCGCCGATGTCCCCGATGCACCTGATGCACCAGGAGCGCCAGACGCACCGACGGCCGACCCCGTGCCGGTCGACCCTCCGGTCGGTGATGTCGGTGACGGGGGCAAGAAGCACAAGAAGGGCGACAAGGGCGACAAGGGCGACCAGGGCGACAAGGCCTCGACCGAGACCGCGCATCCCGACGTCGACCCCGATGGCGTGGACGCGGCCGAGCCAACCGAGGCCGACGAGCCGACCGCCGCCGATCCCGAGCAGCCCGGCAAGCACGACAAGAAGAAGGCCAAGAAGGCCAAGAAGGCCAAGAAGAAGAAGCACGGCAAGCTCGAGTTCGGCGGGCGCCTGCTGGCGCGCGAGGCGTTCGTCCGGCTCAAGGATGCGCCGCACGTCGTCGCGCAGGGCACGCTCAACAGCGCGCGGGTGAAGTCCGAGTATTCCTGGCACGAGGTCCGCGCGGAGCTCGAGGTCGAGCTCGCGACCAAGGTGCGGGTCAAGAACGCGTTCGCCCAGCTCCGCCTCGCCGACGTCACCACCAAGGTCGACGTGCGCGCGGGCAACTTCAAGATCCCGTTCTCGGGGATCCAGCTGACGTCGCTGTGGAGCTTTCCCATGGCCGATCGCGGCCTCGTCGACAACGTCCTGGTCCACCGCCTCCAGGTCGCGGGCCGCGCCGTCGGCGGCATGATGGTCGTCGGCTGGCCCGTCGCGTGGTCGCCCGAGCTGCGCGTCGGCATGTTCCAGGGCACCGACGATGCGGGCAACGCGCTCGCGGTGCGCGGCCGCGATCGGTTCGGGCAGGACGGCGTCGTGCGGATGACGGTCAAGCCGACGCACGGGCTCGAGCTCGGCCTCGCCGGTGAGGCGCGCGTGGGCCAGCTCCAGGAGGTCGCCGCCCCGATCGAGCGCGGCTACGCCGGCGAGCTCGACGTCACCCTCAACACCGCGGCGGGCCCGGGGCAGCTGCGCGTCTGGGCAGAGGGCATGCTCGGGACGTCGTGGCTCGTCGCGGGCAACAACCCCGGGCACACGCACGCGACGTTCGGCGAGGGTCGCGGCATCGCGGCCTGGCGGCTCGGCGGCGCTGGTCACGGCAAGCGCTACGTCGAGCTCTACGGCCTGTTCGGGATGGTCGATCCCGACACCGCGATCCAGCACGACCTCGTCGTCGAGGCGACCGGCGGGCTCACCTACGGCGCCTGGAACTCCTGGCGCCTCCAGCTCGAGCTCGAGCGCTGGCAGACCGGCTCGAACGCGCCGATCGGCATCGTCGAGCTCGGCCTCGCGCCCACCACCTCCACCACCTTGCTCGTGCAGCTCGGGGCACGGCTCTAACCTCGCTTGCCAGGAGACCTCATGCGACTCACGACGACGCTCACCCTCGTAGCCTCCCTCCTCTCCGCACACACGCTCGTCGCGTGCGGCAGCTCGAATCCGGGCAGCAACACCATCGACGCCAACGGTGGCAACGGCGATGCGCCACCCGATCCCAACGTCGACGCGCCGACCGACCCGGCGCAGCGCTACGAGCCGTGGAAGGTCGGGTCGGTGTGGAAGTACAAGCTCACCGATCCCAGCGGTGTGCTTCCGCCTGCCATGAACAAGGCGACGACGATCATGGCCGAGATGGACGTCGGCGGGGTGCACGCGGGCAAGCTGGCCTACCTCGTCCACGTCGAGCAGCTCACGGGCAGCAAGGACGTCTACGAGACGTTCCTCGGCGATCTCGACGTCCGCTACAAGACGATCCACTTCGATCAGGCGAGCGCGATGGTGTCGACCGACGTCGACACGCCGTACCGGCTCAAGCTCGACGAGAGCATGGCGCACGTCGTGACCGGCGCGACGTTCTCGCAGACGTTCACCGAGACCACGACGGGCGCGGGCGCCGGGTCGAAGTCCAAGACGGAGAACTGGCAGGTGATCTCCGACAGCGAGCAGCTCACGGTGATCGCCGGCACGTTCACGACGCTGCACGTCCGCCGCACCGGCAGCAAGCCGCAGGACTACTGGTACGCGCGCGGCGTCGGCAAGGTCAAGGAGACCGGCAGCGGCGCCCAGGACGAGGAGCTGATGTCGTTCACCCCATGATGGAGGCCGTGTCACCGGTGGAGCAGGAGATCGGCGAGGAGATCGACGCGCGGATGACCGCGGAGCGTCGCGAGGAGAAGTTCCTCATGACGGCCGAGCAGGCGCGCGCGATCGCCGCCGAGGTCAACCGTCGGCTGGTGATGCACCGCCATCGCGGCGACGGCGCCAACACGTTGCCCGGCGCGCACCACTTCGTGACGACGATCTACTTCGACACGCCGAGCCGCGCGCTGTTTCGTGCCGCGCACACGTCGGTCGACAGCCACATCAAGCTGCGCGCGAAGGAGTACTACGATCTCCACCCCGAGCTGACGGAGACCGCGACCGACGCGCGCCAGCTCGTCCGGTTCCAGCCGATCCTGTGGCTCGAGCTCAAGCATCGCGAGGGCGAGAACTCGGGCAAGCGGCGGATCGGGATCCCCAAGCGCGACGTGCCGGCGTTCTTCGCCGACGCGACGATCACGCCGGAGATGGTGAAGATCCAGGAGCAGACCTACGGTCGCGACGCCCGCGTGGTGCTCGCGGCGGTGGCCGAGCTGTGCGCGAGCTGCGCCGAGCCGATGCGCGCCGACTGCCTCGTCAGCTACCGCCGCATCGCGTGGCAGGACCCGGCCGGCGAGCTGCGCGTGACGATCGACAACGGCCTGGCGTTCTACGCGCCACCGGACGATCTCTGGATCCGGGACTGGGCGCTGCTCCGGTCCACGCTCGGCCCCGCCGTCGGGACGGAGCCCCGGCGTGTGCTCGAGCTCAAGAGCCACGGCGCGCTGCCGGCGTGGTTGCTCGACGTGCTCCGCGCCGAGCAGGTCGAGCCGCTGGCGTACAGCAAGTTCGACGCCGCGTCGAGCGCGGTCCATGGCTGAGCCGCAGACGCGGCTGCGAACGATCCTCCGCTGGGTGCTCACGCTGGCGGTGCTCGGGATCGTGATCTCCGACTGGGGCAGCGAGCAGGATGCCGTGCGATCGCAGCCCAGCGACGAGGCGGGGGCGCTCCAGGCGTTCCGCATCACGTCGATCGGCGAGGCCGACGTCAGCCCCGGCGACGCGCTGGTCGTCGAGTACGAGGGCGCGGATCCGGGCACGCCCGTGGAGGCGACGATCGCGCGGCGACCCGCCGACGTGCTGGTCCGCAGCCCGGGTTCCGTCGTCGTGCGGATCGCGCCCGAGACCCCGATCGGCAAGGGCGGGCTACGCCTCGTCCAGGGCGACAAGCGCACCAAGTCGTGGGATCTCCAGATCCACGCGAACAAGCACAAGAAGCTGATCACGCGGCTGCTCGGGGGGCTGGCGCTGTTCGTCTACGGCCTCGGGCTGCTCGCGCGCGGCCTGCGCGGCCTCGCCGGCAACCGGGTGCGCACGCTGCTCCAGCGGTGGACGCGGTCGTCGCCGCCGGCGGTCGGCGTCGGGATCCTCGTCGGTGGGCTCACCCAGCTGACCTCGTCGGCCGCCGCGTTCACGGTCGGCCTGGTCGACGCGCGCCTGCTCGAGATCGGCCCGACCATCGCGATCTTCGTCGGCGCCCAGCTGGGAGCGTCGCTCACCGGCGCGCTGTTGCCGGTCGCGCTCGCGAGCGAGAGCCTGCTCGTGATCACGCTCGGCGTCGTGTGGACCCGGCTCGCGACCGGCCGCCGCGGCGCCGCGATCGCCCGGCTGCTGCTCGGCGCGGGCTTGATGCTGTACGGGTTGCACCTGCTGCAGACCAGCATGCAGCCGCTCGTGAGCGATCCGCAGATCCTGCCCTACGTCGCGTACCTGCGCGACAGCGGCGTGGTCGCGCTCGCGACCTGCGCGTTCACCGGCGCGCTGCTCGCGCTCCTGCTCCAGGGGCCGGGGCCGGTGTACGTGCTCGTGATCGGGCTCGTCCAGACCAGCGGCGTCATCCCGGTGTCCAACGCGCTGGCGATCCTCGCCGGCACCAACCTCGGCGCCGCGCTCGGGATGGCGCTGGTCGCCTGGCAGGCCGGGCGCTCGGCGCGCTCGCTGGTCACGCCGCACCTCGCGTTCGGCGCGTTCGCGATGGTGTTCGCGCTCGCCACGATCCCGGTGTGGCGCGTGCTGATCCCCGACCTCGACGTCCTCGCCTATGGCCAGCGCGTGGTGCGCCCCGACGTGTCGCGCCACCTCGCGGTCGGCTTCGCGATCACCGAGCTGGCGGCGGTCGCGCTCTGGCTGGGCGTGCTCCCGGCGCTGTCGCGACGGGCGTCCCGCCGGCGCGCGGCGGTCGCCGACGCGGCGCCCGCGCTGTCGGTCGACGCGCTCGTCACGAACGTCCAGCAGGAGCTCGCGGCGATCCTCACGACCCATCAGGGCGCGCTCGACTGCGCGGTCGAGATGTCGTGCACCAGCGATCGCGGGCAGGCGCACGAGACCGAGGTCGCGCTGGTCGACGCGCGTCGCGCGCTCGAGCTCCAGTACAAGCTCGTCAGCGGCGGGCGGTCGAGCGCGGCGCTCGAGCGCGCGACCCAGACGGTGGTCGCGACGCTCCAGCTCCAGCGCCAGGTCGAGCAGCTGATCAACGTCGCGGCGCTCGGGATCGAGCGCGGCCTCCGGCTGACGCCCGACGAGGCCGACCGGCTGCGCGGGATGCACGTGGTCGCGAGCGAGTCGTACGCGGCCGCGATCGCCACGCTCGAGCGCGGCGTCGCGGTCGATCTCGAGGCGGTCGGTGGACGCGAGATCCAGCTGAACCTGCTCGAGGCCGAGGCGCGGCGCGCGCGGGTGTTCGTGAAGCGCTCGGAGTCGGCGTCGTTCGGGCTCGGGCTCGCCGACCTGATCGACACCTACGAGCACGTCGGCAACCACCTGTATCGCGTGTGCAAGACGATGAGCGTCGACACCGAGGAGCTGATCTGATGTTCGTCGTCTTCGAAGGCATCGATGGTGGGGGCAAGACCACGCTCTCGAATCTGGTCGCGGGGCTGCTCCGCGCGCGGGGACTCGTCGTCGAGCACGTGCGCGAGGGCGGCAAGTTCGCGTCCAACGTCACCCAGGCGATGCGCGAGCTGGGGCGCGACGCGCGCAACCTCGCGCTGACCCCGCGCGCCGAGCTGATGCTCTATCTCACGCGCGAGGTCCAGCTGCTCGAGGAGGCGACGCGGCCTGCGCTGGGCCGGGCGGACGTCGTGATCGCGGATCGCTACGTCTACACCGCCGAGGCGCTGGCGGTGTTCGGTCGCGGCATGCCCGCGGACGAGGTCGCGCCGCTGGTCACCGCCGCCGCGGGCGGGCTCATCCCCGACGTCGTCGTGCTGGTCGACGTCGATCCCCACGTCGCCCGGGCGCGCCGGCAGGTCTCGAAGCTCTTCACTCCGGACGACAAGCCGCCGTCGCGCAAGGGGCTGGCCGGGACCGCGCTCCAGCACCGCCTGCGCGCGGGCTATCGCGCGCTCGGGGCGGCCGCCCCGGAGCGGTGGATCGTCGTCGACAACACCGAGGCGGATCTGCAGGCGATGGCCGTCGCGCTGGCCGACGCCATCGGGCACGCGCGCCAGGACGGCGTCGCGGCCGCGCGCACGCGGATCCCGCAGGGCGTGGGCGCGCCCGCGCTGCGCGGCGACGATCCAGCGTCGGCGCGCGGGCCGGCGTCGAGTTCGACGAGCGGCGGCGCGCGCTGGCCCCACGCGCGCCCGCGGTGGTCGCGGCTGGGCTGCGCTGGTTGGGCGACGACGCGTCCTGGCGCCTGCGCCACGAGCTCGCGAGCGCGGCGCCCGCGCTGATCGCGGAGTCGCTCGCGAGCCCCGCCGGTGCGCACGTCGACGCCGCGGCCTTGCTCGGCGCGCTGCTCGACGCCGCGCCGCACGCGGTCGCCACGGCGCTGGTCGGGCGCGACGACGACGTCGCGTGGGCGCTGCGCGCGCGGATGACGACGGACGTGGTGATCGCCTCGCTCGGCGGGGTGCCGGGCCCGCGCGCGTGGGCGTTGCGCGCGCGCTGGCTCGACGACCAAGGCGGCCTCGACGCGCTCGACGACCGGGGCGACGTGGCGCTCGCGACGGTGGCCTGCGCGGCGGTCACCGGGCTCGACGACGATCAGGCGTGGGCCGTGCGCAAGGCCGCGCGCGCGCTCGCGCCCGTCGCCGCGCTCGAGTCGTTGCTCGGCGTCGAGGTCGAGCGCGCGTGGACCTGGCGGGAGCGCGACGTCGAGCGCGCACCCAAGACCGTGATGCGCACGCTCGGCCAGAGCAGCGATCCTCGCGCGTGGGCGCTGCGCGCGCGCGTCGCCGCCCACTGCGAGGAGACCCTGCTGTCGATCATCGGCCAGGGTGACGAGGCGGCGTGGCAGCTGCGCGAGGCCCGGCTCGAGGCGTGGCCGTCGTCGGCCGTGAAGAGCCTCGGTCCGCTGGCGCCGACCACGCGCGGGCGCGCGCTGATCGCGACGGCGCTGGCGCGGTTCCCGACCGACGTCGCGCTGTGGCGGCAGGTGGCGATCGCCACCGCGCGGTGGGACGGCGCGTCGCGATGACGACCGTCACGTCGACGCGCCGCTCCCACATCGATCCCAAGGACCTCCCCGAGGTCCAGCGCGCGACGCTGCGTCGGATCTTCCGTTACCTGCGTCCGTATCGCGGCCGCACCACGCTGGTCATCCTCGCGATCGTCGTCGCGTCGCTGCTCGGCCTCGTGCCGCCGCTGTGCATCCGCGCGATCGTCGACGGCGCGATCCCGCATCACGATCGCACGCTGCTGATCGAGCTGTTCGCCCTGATGATCACGGCGCCGCTGCTCGCGGGGCTGCTCGGGGTCGTGCAGCGCTACCTCGCGGCGTACATCGCCGAGCACGTCGTCTACGACCTGCGGCTCGGGGTGTTCGCGCACGTCCAGCGCCAGTCGCTGACCTACTTCATGACGGCGAAGCCGGGCGAGGTCGTGTCGCGCGTGCTCAACGACGTCCAGGGCGTCGGCCAGATGTTGCAGGACAACCTGGTCAAGGTGCTGCAGAACGCGGTCGTCGTGACGACGGCGATCGCCGCGATCCTGTGGCTCGACTGGCGGCTCGCGCTCGTCGCGCTCGCGCTCTTGCCCGTGTTCGTCCTCCCGACCCAGCGGGTCGGGCAACGCAGGAAGGCGCTCAAGCGGCAGGCGCAGGGCGCGCTCGCCGACGTCACGGGCGTGCTGCTCGAGACCCTGTCGGTGTCGGGTGCGCTGCTCGTCAAGGTGTCGGGCTCGGAGACCCACGAGGCGCAGCGGCTCGAGCGCAAGGCCGCGTCGCTCATGGAGGTGTCGCTCCGCCACAACCTCGTCGGGCGCTGGTTCCAGATGCTGATGAAGTTCCTCGAGGAGATCGGGCCGGCGCTGGTCTACCTCGTCGGTGGCTGGTTCGTGATCAACGGCGACCTCGCGCTCGGCACCATCGTCGCCTTCGTGGCGCTGCTCCGTCGGCTGTACACGCCGGCCTCCGATCTCGCGACCGTCCACGTCGACGTGGTGACCTCCTACGCCTACTTCGATCGCATCTTCGGCGTCCTCGACCTCGAGCCGGCGATCAAGGATGCGCCCGACGCGCGGCGCCTGCCGGAGGTCCGCGGCGCCATCCGGTTCGAGCACGTGACGTTCGCGTACGACGCCGAGGGCGTCACCCTGCGCGACATCGACCTCGACGTCGCGCCGGGCCAGTGCATCGCGCTCGTCGGGCCGTCGGGCGCGGGCCAGAGCACGCTCGCGGCGCTGGTGTCCCGGCTCTACGATCCGACCGCCGGGCGCGTGGTCGTCGACGGCCACGACGTCCGCGAGCTCCAGCTCGCGTCGCTGCGCGCGCACGTCGCCGTGGTCACCCAGGAGACCTACCTGTTCCACGCGTCGATCCTCGAAAACCTGCGGTACGGCCGACCCGAGGCGAGCGTCGCGGAGGTCGAGCTCGCGGCGCGCCAGGCGCAGATCCACGACGTGATCGCGGCGCTGCCCGACGGCTACGAGACGATCGTCGGCGATCGCGGCTACCGGCTGTCGGGCGGCGAGCGCCAGCGCATCGCGATCGCCCGCGCGCTGCTCAAGGATCCGCGGATCCTGATCCTCGACGAGGCGACCAGCGCGCTCGACAGCCACAACGAGCTGCTGATCCAGGCCGCGCTCGAGCCGCTGCTCGCGAACCGGACCAGCCTGGTGATCGCGCACCGGCTGTCCACGATCCGCAAGGCGACCAAGATCGTCGTGCTCGAGCGCGGCGCGATCGTCGAGCAGGGCACCCACGACGAGCTGTGCGCGCGCGGGGGGCGCTACGCGGAGCTGCTCCGCGAGCAGGACCGCATCGCCAGCGGAGGGGACTCGCTAAAGTTCGGGCAAGTCGACGTGCCCGTCGAGCTCCCCGTGGTCTCCGACGCGGTGTAACGCCGACCGGTGCGATACCCTGGCGACATGGTCCGGTCCCTGATCGCGTGCTGGGTGGCGATGACGTTCGCGGGCTGCCACGATGACGCCGCGGTCACCCCGAAGCCGATCCCCGATGCGCCCGATCCGCAGTGGGGGGAGGTCTCGGCCCACTACGGACGGCTGCTCCCGATCGCCGGGGTGGGCGCGACCGACAGCCGGGTCAACGAGTGGCTGCCGGGCTTCGAGGGTGGCGACGCCACCGCGGCCGAGCTGTCGCGTCCGCACTTCGCGATGGCCGACGGCGCGGGCAACGTGTTCATCGCCGACAAGGAGGCCCACGCGATCCGCAAGGTCGCCGTCGACGGCAAGATCACCACCTACGCCGGCACCGGGCTCCCCGATCCGCTGGACGACTCGCCAGGCCCCGCGACGATGCGCGCGCTCGGCGATCCCAACGGCCTGTTCGTGCGCCCCGACGGCACGCTCTACATCCTCGACCTCGACCACGGCCGGATCCGCAAGGTCGCGACCGACCGCACGATGACCACGCTCGTCACCATCCCGACCGGGATCGTGATCGGCCGCGGGCTCTGGGTCGACGATGGTGGGGTTGGTGGCACCGAGCGCGTGTACATCGCGTCGAACACGTTGATCCGGCGGTGGACGGCGGCGACGGGCGTCACCACGTGGGCCTCGGGGTTCGGGAGCCTGGGCAACCTGGCGATGGACGCCGACGGCCACCTGCTGGTCAGCGATCGCGGCGCCAGCCGGATCTACCTCATGACCGAGGATGCCAGCGGGGTGGTGCGGCAGCGGGTGGTCGCCGGCAACGGCCAGGTCGGCGACGGCGTCGACGGCGCCAAGGCCGTGGCCACCCCGATGTCGGGGCTCCGCGCGGTGTGGCCCGCGCATCCCGGCGACGGCGGTGGGTTCTTCGCCGGCACGCACGAGGGTTGCCAGCTGTGGTTCGTCGACGCCAAGGGCATCGCGCACGTGTTCCTCGACGGCAAGAAGGACGCGCACGCCGGCAACGGCGAGCCGTTCGACAGCCCGGGGGCCAAGGTCAGCGAGCTGCGCTCGGTCAGCCTCGACGCCGCCGGCAACGTCTACGTCGTCGACGACGATCGCGGGTTCGTGCGGATGGTCGAGCGCAAGTAGGCCCGCACCGGATCGACATCCTCCCGTCGTCGCGCTGCGACGCGGCTGTCACGCGGCGGTGATGCACTCCGCGCGATGCGGATCTGGCTCGTCATCGTTCTGCTCGGCGGCTGCGCGAACCCTGCGCGCGACGCCCGCGACGCGTTCGTGCTCGGCACGCTCGCCGACGACAACGCGATGTGGGCGCGGCGCGAGCCGGAGCTGGTGCGCCAGAAGCTCGTGAAGATGCAGCGCGATCCCTACACCTGGCTGCGCGGCACGGCCGCGGTCTACTGGCGTGACGCGACGACCCCGGGAGACCGCCTGACCACCGCGTTCGGCGACCCCGCGTCCTCGCGGGTCTTGCTCGTCGGTGACCCGCACCCCGAGAACATCGGGAGCTTTCGCGCGCCCGATGGGGAGCTCGCGATCGAGTTCAACGACTTCGATGCGGCCGGCTACGGGCCCTACACGCTCGACGTCCGTCGCCTCGCGGCGGGCATGATCGTCGCGACCGCAGGCGACGCCGCGATCGCCCGCGAGGTCGCGCGGGGCTACGCCGCCGAGATCGCGGCGCTCGCGCGTGGCGAGTCGGCGCGGCCCCTCGGCCGCGGCGTCGAGCCGATCCTCGCTTTTCTCGAAGGCTGGCCGGCGACTGCTGAAGCTGTTGGCGAACATGCTTTACCGGCCCTGATGGAACTGGTCAACGCTATCCAGAAATCGCCGA
>JAPLLF010001113.1 GCA_026387715.1 Pseudomonadota bacterium | reverse complement strand
CGACGACTGCGTCGGGGTCCACGGTCGGTAGGTCTTCACGTCCCCATCCGATCAATTTCGGATCGAGTCGTCCATCCGGATCGTGTGTTCAGTCCGGAGGGACGCGGATCGAGGGCCTTCTATGGCCTACACGCTCCTAGCGCACCTACGGGGCGTCGCCGTCGCCGTCGTCGTCGTCGTCGCCGTCGCCGTCGCCGTCGATCACGGGCGGCGCCGGAACGTGCTTGGCGATCTGGTTCACGAGGTCCAGCACCTCGAGATCGCGCGGCCACACGGCACGTAGCAGCTCGACGAGCCCACGCGCCGAGGTGACGTCGTCCGCGGTGAGCTGCGCCTTCGCGCCCTCGAGCTGGGCGGTCTTGAGCCCCGGCGACAGCCGCGCGGCGTGGGCGGCCGCGGTGGCGCGTCCGACCTCGTCGCCCTTGCGCGCCGCGATCCGCGCGACCTGCGCCCAGAAGTAGCCCTCCTGATCGTGGCCCTTCGCGGCCTCCGCGCCCGCGATCGCGTCGCCCTCGGCGACGTCGAGGTCGTCGTCGCTCTCGGCGAGCCGCGCGAGCTCGAGCCAGCCCCACGCGAACTTCGGATCGTTGGCGACCAGCTCTTCGAGCTGCCGCCGCGCGTCGTCCTTGGCGTGCTGCGCGAGGAGCACGTGCGCGAGCCGCCACCGCGGACCCGGCGCCTTCGCGTCGCGCTTGAGCTGGGCGCGGAGCTGCTTCTCGATGGTGGCGGACTCGATCTCGCCGTCGTCGTCGAACACGTTCTCGGCGAACTCGCCGTCCTCGTCGTAGAGCAGCGCGGTCGCATCGACGAGCCCCGACAGGTAGCGCTCGAGCGACGTGCCCTCGCACACGGGCGCGTCGATCGACGCGTCGTCGCGCCAGACGTGCCCTCGCGCATCGACGGTCAGCGGCTCGTCCTCGAACGTGCCGAACGTCCAGCGCGCCGCGGCCCCTTCGCCGTCGCGCACGACCTCGTTCGCGGGGTGAAGCTCGATCGTGTCGAGGAACAGCCGCGCGCCGTCGCAGTGCGCGTACAGCTCGATGAGCGCCTCCGGCAGGTCGGCCGGCAGCCGCATCCCGCTCGGCGGCGTGACATCGTGCATGCCGCTCAGCGACTGGTCGAGCAGCGTGAACACGCGATCGAGCGCCGAGTCCGCGCCCGCGCTGCCTCGTGATCGCTTCGCCATCAGCGAGCCGGGGCGACGAGCGAGACCACGCCGGTCGCGACGATCGGCTCCCCCACGGCATCGGCGCCGCGGAACACCGCGATCACGCGGGTCGCGTTCGGGATCGCCGTCAACGTCGCGCGTCCGATCACGTCGCCGGTCCCGCGCGCGCCCGCGACCTGGGCGGTGCCGATCTTCGTCCGCACGCCGCGGTCGTCCTCGACGAGGAAATCGAGCTGTCCTGGGCCGAGGTCCTTGCCACCCGCGCGCACCGTGCTGCCGTCGAGCCCGACGTCGAGGTTGCCGCGGGTCAGGAACTCGAGGAGGCCGGTCTCGTAGGCCGCCACCTGCGGGAGCAGCTGGGTGAGCTGCTCGAGCACGCACTCGTCGTCGAGCGACCACGTGAGCTCGCCGTGCTCGACGCGATACCGCGCCAGGCACGTGCCGTTGGCGTCGCGCAGGGAGGCGAGGTCGCGGCTCGCGGCCATCAGGTTGAGCCGCGCGGGGAGGGCAGGCAGCGCGCGCGCCAACGACGGCTTCTCGTCGTTGATCCGGCTCGTGCCGGGCAACGTGTTCGCCGAGAAGTACGCTCGCGCGGTGACGTCGGCGAGGCCAGTGCCGTCCTTGTTCGTGAAGTAGTCGCGGATGTGCGCCCGCGTGACGACCGTGGTGGGGGCGGGAACACCGAGCCGACCGTAGACGAGCGCCGCGATCCGCTCGGTCCGCGAGCCGAGATCATCGGGGCCACCGCCGAGCGGCTCGAGGTGGGCGAGCGCGTCGCCGCGCACGCGCGACGGGGCGCCGAGATCGCCGAGCGCGTGTAGCATCGCGCCGGCCGCGACGAGCGCGCCGGCCATGTGGCGCGAGCGCTCACCGGCCGTCGTCGCCATGATCGCCTTGCTGTACTGCGCGAGGAACCCGGCGAGGTTGAACGGGTTCTCCTTGGCGACGATCCAGTCGGGCGCCGGGACGCCGCGCGCGGGCAAGCTGTCGCGGCCGATCACCTCGCGCACGCGGTCGCCGAGCTTCGCGAGCACGTC
>JAPLLF010000924.1 GCA_026387715.1 Pseudomonadota bacterium | reverse complement strand
GCTCGCGGCGAAGTTCCGTGCGCTCGGACGCTGGAACGATCTGATCGCGGTGCTCTCCCGCAAGGCGGAGTCCACGAGCGCGTCGATGGCGGAGCGCATCGCGATCCTTCGCGAGATCGCGGACCTGTGGGCCGATCGGTTCGGTAACTTCGCGAACGCGATCAAGCCACTCGAGAAGATCCTGGAGATCTCGCCGAGCGACGTCGACGCGGTCACGCGCCTCAAGGACATCTACACGCGTCGCCGGCAATGGCGCGCGCTGATCGACGTGCTCGCCCGCGAGGCGAGCGCCCTCCCGCCGGTCGAGCGCCGCGCGAAGCAAGGGGAGATGGCGCGGCTCGCCGCCGAGCGCCTCGGCGATACCCGCCTCTCGATCGAGATCTTGAACTCGATCCTCGCGGACGCGAGCGGGGTCGAGGCGGCCGAGACGCTCGCGACCCTGGCCACGCTCTACGATCGCGAGAAGCGCTACCTGGCGCTCGCGGAGATCCTGCATCGCCAGGTCGCGTACCTGACCGGCAAGGACGCGGTCGCCGTCCTCGAGAAGCTCGGGCAGATCTACGCCGATCGGCTCGCCGCGCCGAACCTCGCTGCCGAGCAGTGGCAGCAGATCCTCGAGCTGGAGCCGAACCACGCCCGCGCGCTGCGCACCCTGCGCGAGCTCTATGCGACGGCCGGTGACTTCGCGGGCCTCGAGCGCATGTACACGCGGCTCGGTCAGGCCGACGAGCTGGTCGAGGCGCTCATCGCGATCTCCGATCGGCTCGACGCGAAGGCCGCGCGCCTGCCGATCGTCGAGCGCGCCGCGCAGCTCGCCCAGGAGCGCGCCGACAAGGCCGCCCGCGGCGACAAGCCCGACGGCGGCGGCAAGACCGACAGCGGCAAGACCGACGTCCAGGCGCTCGAGCGCGCCCGTCAGGTCTGGGAGCGCGTGCTCGCCGTCGATCCGCAGCACGTCGGCGCGGCGACCGCGCTCGTCCCGATCTGCACCAAGCAGGAGAAGTGGGCGCGCCTCATCCAGGTGCACGAGATCGAGCTCGGCGCGCTCACCGAGCCCGCGGCGCGGCTCGCGAAGGTCGCCCAGATCCGGATCCTCTGCGAGCAGAAGCTCGCCTCGCGCACGCTCGCGTTCGCGTGGACGATCCGCGCCTTCGATCTCGATCCCGCGAGCGAGCAGCTGTTCGGCGATGTGTTGCGGCTCGCGAGCGAGCCGGAGCAGTGGCGCGAGGTGATCGCGGCGTTCGAGCGCGGCATCGACCACCTCGTCGCGATGGGCGATCAGGCCGCGGCGATGCTGCGGCTGTTTCGCGAGCTCGCCAAGATCGCGACGCGCCGGCTCGGCGATCCAGAACGCGCACGGACCTACCATCGACAGGTCATCGGCCTCGATCCCGACGACCGCGCGGCGGAGCACAGCCTCGAGGAGCTCGCGACCCAGCTCGCGGATTGGCCCGAGCTGCTCGCGTCTTATCGTCGGCGCGCCGCCCGCGAGCCCGACGCGGCCCAGCGCGCCGCGCTGCTGCTCGAGATCGCCACGCTCCAGGAACAGAAGCTCGTCGATCTCGACGGCGCGGCGACCACGTACCAGGAGGCGCTCGTCGCGGTGCCGGGTCAGCTGCAGGCGCTGCGCGCTCTCGCGCGCATCGAGGAGGCGCGCGGCGACTGGGAGTCGCTCGTCGACGTGCTCGGTCAGGAGCTGGCGCAGGTCCAGGTCCCCCAGCAGACGTTCGAGCTCCGGATGCGGCTCGGCGACCTCGAGGAGAAGTCGCTCGAGCAGCCGTCGAAGGCGCTCGCGCACTACCGCGAGGCGCTCGCGATCCCCGCTGATCGGGGTGGCGTGCGCCCGCAGCCGGTGGCCGCGCTCGTGCGCGTCGCGCTCACACCCGAGAGCAAGATCACGGACGCCGAACGGGTCGCGACGGCGCGCCTGCTGCTGCCGCACCTCGAGGCCGGTCGATTGACCGCGCAGCAGGCGACCGCGCTCGAGGTCATCCGCAAGGGCGAGGACACGGCCGCCGCGGAGCGGCTCTCCATCGATCGCGCGCTGATGCGTCTCTATCACGCCGAGCTCGGCGATCATGGGGCGGCGTGGCAGGCGGGCCTGCGCGTGATCGGCGCCGAGCCGACCGACGCGGAGGTGCGGAGCTCGCTCGCGCTGCTCGCCGGACAGCTCGGGCGTGATGGCGAGTGGATGAGGGAGCTCGCCGGTGCCCTGGTGAACGTCCGCACGAAGACGCCGGACGCGATCTCCGAGATCCGCGCGCTCGCGACCGAGCTCGCCCAGATCGCCGGTGAGCGACTCGACGACAAGCCGACCGCCGAGCGCTCGTGGCTCGTGGTCCTCGAGGTCGAGCCCGATGCCGCCGATGCCTTCGAGGCGCTCACGGCGATGTACCGCAACGCCGAGCGATACCAGGATCTGCGCGCGCTCCTCGAGCGTCGCGCGGAGGTGTCGATGGACGATCGCGTCCGCCACGTGGTGCTGGTGGAGCTGGCCGTGCTCGAGGAGGACGTCCTCGGCGAGTCCGGTCGCGCCGCGGCCGCGCACCGCCGCGCGCTCGAGCTCGCTCCGGAATCGCTCGGCTCCTACCAGGCCCTCGATCGGATCTACACCACGGGCAAGCAGTGGGCCGAGCTCGAGGCGTTGCTCGCGCGGCAAGCGGAGTACACCAAGGAGCACGCCGCGAACATCCAGCTCGCGTATCGCCGCGCCGAGCTGTTCGCGCACGTCCTGGGCGATCCGGGGCGCGCCGTCGACCTGCTCGAGTACCTCGTCGGTCGACAGCGCGGCCACGCCGATGCGCGGGAGCTCCTCGAGGAGCTGCTCCCTCAGCAACGCGAACGCCCCGATCTCGCGATGCGCGTCGCGCGCCTGCTCGAGCCGCTCTACGAGCAAGACCGGCTGTGGAAGGACCTCGTGATGGTCCTGCGCGCCCAGCGGGCGCTGGTGTCGGGTACCGAGGCGGTCGAGCTGCTCGCGCGGATCGCGACGATCGAGGAGACCGAGCTGTCGGGCGCGCGGCACGCGTTCGACGCCTGGGTCGGCGTCCTCGCCCTCGATCCCACGCACGAACGCGCGCGCGTCGAGCTCGTGCGGCTCGCGCGCGTCCTCGATCGCTGGCCCGAGGCGACGACCGCCCTCGAGGCCGCGGTCGCCGCGGCCCCCGCGGGTGACGTCGCCACGCGCGGCGCGCTGCTCGGCGAGCTGGCGAGCTACTACGACGTCCAGGCGGCGGACGCCCCCCGCGCGATCGCGGCGTACCGCAAGTTGATCGAGACCGATCCGACGAACCCGGCGACCGTCCGCCGCGGCAGCGCGGCGCTCGCGCGGCTGTTCGAGGATGAGGCCAGCTGGCTCGACCTACGCGACGTCACGCGTCAGCAGGCCGAGTGGGCCGAGCACCCCGACGAGCGGCGCGCGCGCCTCGCCCAGGTCGCAGCCCTGGAGGAGGACAAGCTCACCGATCGCGTCGCCGCGATCGCGACGTGGCGCGACGTACTCGCCGATGCGCCAGGTGATGCCGCGGCGCTCGACGCGCTCGAGCGGCTCTACCAGGCCACCGAGCAGTGGCGCGAGCTCGTCGACGTGCTTCGCCAGAAGCTCGAGACGATGATCGCCGCGAACGACGCGATGACGAACCAGCCTGCCATGCGGCAGAGCGTGACCTCGATGCAGCTGCTCGGCGACCTCAAGGCGCTGCTCGGGCGGATCGCGGAGATCCACGAGATCATGCTCGAGGATCCGGAAGGGGCGATCGGCGCCTACCTCGAGATCATCGATCACGATCCGACCGACACCCGGGCGCTCCACGAGCTCGCGCGGCTGTATCGCGCCGCCGAGCGCAACGCCGATCTGCTCGACATCCTCGAGAAGCAGCAGGCGCATGCGCCGGCGATCGCCACCGCGGTAGACATCGCGCGGCTCCTCGCGGGGCCGCTCGCGCGCCCCGTGGATGCGCTGGAGCGCTGGGCCGAGATCCTGCGCGCCGACTCGCAACATGCCGTCGCGCTCGCGGCGGTCGAGGCCGCGCTCGGGGATGCCGATCTTCGCCAGCCCGCGGCGGAGATCCTCCAGCCGATCTACGAGACGAACGGGCAGCACGAGCGGCTCGCGTCGCTCCTCCTGCGCACGTCCGAGTGGACCGACGACATTGGGGGCAAGCTGCGCGCGCTCGCGGCCGTCGTGCGCCTCCGGGAGTACCAGCTCGGCGACGTCGCCAGTGCGTTCGCGGCGCAGCTGCAGGCGCTCCGGTATGCCGCGACGGAGCCCGAGCTCGGGCACGTCGTCGCCGAGACCGAGCGACTCGCCGGCGAGCTCCAGCGTGAGGCCGATCTGATCGACGCCTATCGCGAGATCGCGCCCAACGTGCTCGACGCCGAGATCCAGCGCCGCCTGTACCTCGACATCGCCGATCTGGCGCGTGCCATCCGGCGCGATCTCGAGCTCGCGCGCGAGTACTACCAGAAGGTCCTCGACGGCCAGCCCGACGATCGGCGCGCGCTGATCGCGCTCGAGAGCATCTACCGCGAGACCAACGATCACGCCCGGCTCACCGAGGTCCTGCTCCGCCAGGCCGACACCGCCGGCTCCGACGTGGACGATCGCGTGGGCGCGCTCGTCGAGGCGGCGGGGCTGTACCTCGACGCCAGGCGGCTCGACGACGCGATCGCGACGTGGGAGCAGGTGCTCGCGGTCGCGCCGGAGCGCCGCGACGCCGCCGCGGCGCTCGACGCCCTGTATCGCGAACAGGGCCGCTGGCCCGACGTCGTCGATCTGTACGAGCGCCGGCTCGGCTTCGCGACGACCGTCGACGAAGCGGTGAACCTGCAGGTCCGGCTCGGCGAGATCCACGAGACCCAGCTCCACGATCTCGAGACCGCGATCGACAACTACTCGGCCGCGCTGTCCGGCGATCCGAAACACCCCGCGGCGCTCGCCGCGGTGGAGCGCTACCTCCTCGATCCCGACGTCCGCATGGTCGCCGCCGAGGTGCTCGAGCCGATCTACAAGCGGCACCAGCAGTGGCCCGATCTCGTGCGCGTCTACGAGGCGCGGCTCGAGGGCACGAGCGATCCGCAGCAGCGGGTGCGTCTCACCCAGTTCGTCGCGCGCCTGTTCGAGGAGCAGCTCGAGGACTTCGAGAGTGCGAGCCGGTGGTACGCGAAGGTCTTCCGCGAGTCGCCGAGCGACCCGTCGATCCGGGACCAGCTGCAGCGGCTGGCCTCCGTCGTCGACAACTGGGCGTTCGTCGCCGAGACCTACCAGTGGCACCTCGACGCGGAGACCGGCGAGTCGGACGAGTTGCGCGAGGTCGCGATCGCGGCCGCGACGATCTACGACCGCCGGCTCGGGCGCGTGAGCGAGGCCTACGCCGCCTATCGGCGCGCGCTCGCGATCGAGATCCCGAGCGCGATCCCGGACGAGCGCGAGCTGATCCGTCGGCTCGAGGAGCTGCTCGGGCGCGCGCAGCTGCCCGCCGAGCTCGTCACGATCTACGACGACGTGATCGCACGGGCAGGTGACGCGCTCCGGCGCGACCTCCTGATCAAGCGGGCACGGCTCCTCGAGGCCGGGCTCGCCGATCAGGTCCGAGCAATCGACGGCTGGCGCGAGGTCGTGATCGCCGCCGAGGCGGGTGGCAGTCCCGCCGACGACGCGGCGTATCGCGAGGCGGTGGCCAACCTCGAGCGGCTGTATCGCGCTCGCGCGCAGTGGCCCGAGCTCGTCGAGCTGTTCGAGGCGCGGCTGGCCCGCGCGCTGGGCACGCCCGAGGCCGCGACCTTGCGGCTCGCGCTCGCCGAGTTGCACGAGACCCAGAGGCAGGACATCGGCGCGGGGATCGATCAGCTCGAGCAGGTGATCGCCGAGAACGTGCGCTGGGAGACCGCCGTCGCGTCGCTCGAGCGGCTCGTCGTGCACGAGGCCTTCCGCGAGCGGATCGCCGACCTGCTCGAGCCGGTCTATCGCCGCGAGGACTGGTGGCAGAAGCTGGTCGTGATCCTCGACGCGAAGCTCGCGTACGTCCGCGACCCGGTCGATCAGATCGCGATGCTGCACGAGATCGCGGAGATCCACGAGCTGCGCGGTGGCGCCCTCGATCTCGCGCTCGAGGCGCTCGCGCGCGCGTGGCGGAGCGACGTGTCCGAGGACGACAGCCTGTCGAAGCTGCTGTCGCTCGCCGGCAAGCTCGAGGCGTGGGACGAGACGGTCAAGACGATCGAGGAGGGCGCTCCGAGCGCCCCGAACGCCGACATGGTGGCCGGGTTGTGGGCGCGGGCGGCGGCGATCCACGAGCAGCAACGTGGCGACAACGCCTCCGCGATCAACGCGTGGCGCAAGGTGGAAGAGGCGCGCCCGGACGATCTCGTCGCGCTCGCCGCGCTCGATCGGCTGCTCGCGGTGGAGCGCCGCCCCGAAGAGCTCGTCAAGGTCATCGCCCGTCGGGCGGATCTCACCGAGGACGCGGGCGTGCGGCTCGTCCTCCTCCATCGCGTCGCGTCGCTCCACGAGGAGGTCCTCGAGGACAAGCCCGCGGCGATCGCGACGTATCGCGCGGTGCTCGAGATCGACGACGCCGACACGATCGCGCTCGACGCGCTCGAGCGGCTCTACACCGAGGCCGGCGACAGTCGCGAGCTCGCGTCGACGCTCGAGCGCAAGATCGAGCTCACGACCGACCTGCCGACGCGCCAGCACCTGCGGCACGCCGCGGCGCAGGTCTACGAGGCCAAGCTCGCCGACGTCTACCAGGCGATCGGCCAGCTGGTGGCGATCCTCGAGGACGATCAGGGAGAGCCGACGGCGCTCGCGGCGCTCGATCGGATCTACGCAGCCCAGAAGATGTGGTCGGAGCTGCTCGAGATCCTCGATCGGCGCGCGCTGCTCGCGACCGGCGTCGCGGAGCGGGCGGATCTCGCCTGTCGTGCCGCGCACCTCGTGGAGGTCGAGCTGCGCGATCCCGAGGCCGCGGTGCCGCGCTACGGCGCCGTGCTCGGCATGGTCACGACCCACGAGCCCGCCCGTCACGCCCTCGAGGCGTTGATGACGAAGGACGAGCACGTCGCGGCGGTGTCGCCGATCCTCGAGCGCGTCTACCGGGCGGGGAACGTCGATGTCGACGGGCTCGTGCGCGTGTTCGAGCGGCGGCTCGCGGTGCCGTCCGACGATCCGGACGCGCGCCTGGCGGACTGGACGGCGCTCGCGCAGGTGCACGAGACGCTCGCGGGCAAGCCGGCGCTCGCCTTCGGCGTGTGGGCACGCGCGATCGACGCCGAGCCCGACGATGCCACGCTGCTCGTTCACCTCGATCGCCTCGCCCAGGCGCAGGGCATGTGGGCCGAGCTCGCGCTGAAGCTCGACGACCTGCTCGGCAAGACGCTATCTCCGGAGGTCGAGCAGATCTACGCGATGCGGCTCGGGCAGATCGCCGAGGACAAGCTCGCGAACCTCGATCGGGCGGCGGCGGCCTTCGAGCGAGCGACGAACGGGCCGGAGCCACGTCCGGGGCGCG
>JAPLLF010001187.1 GCA_026387715.1 Pseudomonadota bacterium | reverse complement strand
CCCGACGATCGGCGAGGACGACGCGACGGCCTCGGCGGCGCCGCACGAGACCACGCCGGAGTCCTCGATCCCCGTGATCGCGGCGGCGCCCTCGGGCTCGCCGCTGCCCGCCCCGTTGCGCCAGCTCTCGATCGACGGCGTGGCCTCGCCGCGCAATCGCGAGCGCGTCGTGCCGACCTCGCGGTTCGCGAGCGGGTTCTCCGACGAGGTGCTCGGCGAGACCACCACGCGGATCGCCGCCTGGTGGGCCGAGGCCGCGCGCACGTCGGTGACCTACCAGCCGAGCGACTTCAAGATCGACGCCGAGGCGTGGGTCGAGTCCGCCGACGAGGTGATCTACCGGATCGCCGTCGCTGCGGCGCTCGCCTTCCGCCTCGATCGCGATCGCGCGTCGGTGATCGCGGCGTACGAGTCGCTCGACTCGGCCGGCGTGCTCGCTGATCTGTTCCAGGGGACCGTCCCCGAGACGCTGCCGGCCCAGGTCGACGCGCGCGCGCTGATGCTCGCGTCGCTCGCCGCGCGACGGTGCGCCGAGGTCCCCGAGCTCGCGTCGCAGCTCGAGGGGCGCGCCAACGCCGGCGAGGCGTTCGCCGCGCTCGACGGTGCCCTCGGCCGCGGCCTGTTTCGTACCGAGCTGTTCTGGATCCTCGATCAGCTCTCGCGGCTGGGCGTCGTGCGCTACGACGACCTCGGCGACTACACCGTGACGCCGCACCGGATCGTGCGCGACACGCTATTCCGGCTCGGCTTCACGACGTCGCCGTACGCCTCCGACGCCACGGCGCTCGCCGCCGCCGCGAAGGCCGCCCGCCGCGCCGTCCCCGAGGGCGCCGCCGACGAGATCCTCACGATGTTCGCGTTGACCGCCGGGTGCGCGTACGACTGCGCGCACCGCAAGACCTGCGACTTCCCCTGCCGCGAGCGCCTCGAATAGCTACGGCTTGAGCTCGTCGGCACCGACGTCGCGGCCGGCGCCCTGCGGGCGGGCCTCGCCGTCGAAGTCGTGATCCATCGTCGACAGAGCGGCGATGTCGATCGCGAGGCTCCCAGCAGTGAGGTGGTAGTCGAAGGGTGCCACGTCGGGCGACTTGAAGTGGAGCGTCGCGACGCCGACATCGATCACCGATCCTGGAAGCGAGCACCCCGAGCCGCCGAGCTGGATCGCGTTCCGCGCCACGATGTTGTTCGTGAATGAGGCCGCGACGGACAGGCTGCAGACAATCCCGTTGTTGTTGTCGACGATGGTGTTGAAGTCGACATGGTTGTCCGCGTTGATGGAGTAGAGATCGATCCCATGACTGGTGTTGTGCGTGATGAACGAGTTCGTGACGGAGAAGGTCCCGTTGTCGAGGCCGAGTCCCTTGCCATTGTCGTGAACGTTGGATCGATCCACGCTCGCGTTGCTGTCGGTGGTCACGATCCCAAATCCGTTGCCGTAGATCTCCGACGTTTCGAGGACGAGGGCACACTTGCGGGTCTCGATCCCGCCGTAGGCGTTGTCGTGCACAACGAGGTTCCGTCCGCGGATCGTCACGGGCGTCGTTGGATTCGAGCAGCGGACTCCTGACCCGGCGATCTGCGAGGGCGCAGTCACGGCCTCACCGATGTCGAGATAGTCTAGCGACAGCTCGGTGGACTCCCCCTTGAGTTCGAAGATCGGACCATTCGGCGCCCGACGAAGGGCAGGTCGTGTCGCCCCACGCCCGATGACCGACTTGGGACCGGTCGGGACGAGCGCGACGCTGGAGGAGTAGGTGCCCGAGTCGACCACGACGAATCGCCGTGACGCGGCGACCGCGAACGCGCGAACCAGCGTCGAGCAGGGGGAGGTCACGGTGCACTCCGAGACGGTCGATCCAGTCGTGCTGACGTACGCGACCTCCGTTGTGTCGGCGCACACACCGTCGGCCTTGCAGACGCCGCTGGCACATTCGGCGTTGTCGATGCACGTCGAGCACGTGCCGCTCCGGCAGATCGGATCGCTCGCCGTGCACTCGTCGTTCGTGCGACAGGCCACACAAGCACCATCGACGCAGAACGGCTGATCGGATTGTCCGAACCCCGGGCATTGCGTGTCACTCGTACACGCTTCCTGGCAGCGGCCGTCAAGCTCGGCGATGCAGTAGGGCGCCGTCGCGTCGCACTCCGCCGACGAGGCGCAGAGCTGCGCGATGCACTGGTTGCCACGGCAGACCAGGCCGTCATCGCACACCATGCCGGTCGGCAGTCCCTCGGACGCGCAGTCCGCCTCGTCGATGCAGCAGCGATTCGGGTTGGGCTTCGTGGCACACGAAGCGAGCAGGACGAACGTGACGACCAGAATTCGCATGGACCACATCCCTCGACCGGACCTCAACAAGTTGCCGACTTTGTCACGAATTCAGCGTGTCGTTCGGCGCGTGCTAGCTTCGAAGCATGGTCGCTGCTCTTCTCGTCGGTGCCATCACCGCCTGGTTCCTCGGGCTCCGGCTCGGGGTCATCGCCGCCGTCGCCACCGCTGCCGCGCTGCTCATCGCGCTGGTCGTGCCCGGCATGAGCCTCGCAATCTACGTGATCGTGATCGCGTGGTGCGCCGGGCTCTACTTCTTCGGCAAGAAGATCTCCTTGATCACCGGGCAGAAGGGGTTGATCGGAGGCCCGGCGGTCTCCGTGGCCTCGTGGGCTGGCCAGGCGCAGGCGTGGGTGAGGAGCAAGCTCGGGTCCGACACCAAGAAGCCTGGGGCGAACTGAAGACGTGTCGATTAATGGGAAATGAAGCGAGTTCCGGAAATAGTCTGAGCAGCTGGTCTTGTTCTCGTCGAGATGACTGACGAGAACCGTAAGCCTCGAGTCGCCGAGCCGCAGCGTAGGCAAGGCGTGATTCGAT
>JAPLLF010000267.1 GCA_026387715.1 Pseudomonadota bacterium | reverse complement strand
CGCGATCGCGCGCGGCTTCGTCGCGCGGGCCCGCCGCGCCCTCGCCGACGCGCCGACCTCGATCGGCTCGACGATCGTCGAGCTGCCCGGCTTCCTCGCGGCGCTGATCGCATGGGCCGAGGATCCGGCGCGCCCACCCCCGACGATCACGCTCGGCTAGAATCCGATCGGTCTAACGACGACGGCGTCGTTGTCGTCGTCGTTGTCGTCGTCGTTGTCGTCGTCGTTGTCGTCGTCGTTGTCGTCGTCGTTGTCGTCGTCGTTGTCGTCGTTGACGGCGACGGCGACGGCGACGGCGACGGTCACCGTTGAGCTTGACCTCGGCGGACAGCGTCACCGACCTGGTGTGTGCAAGCGGGAACATCGGATCGGCACGGCAGTCCGGTGCAAACCGGGTAGATGGGTGGCACTTCAAACCGGGCACATGGGTGGCGTTTGCTAAGGCACGGCACGGGAGGGTGCTGTGCCTTGGAAATCGAAGACACCCGTGGATCTACGCATCGAATTTATGAAACGTGTGATGAAGGGCGAGACCGTCGCTGAGCTATGCCGTGAGTTCGGCATCTCGAGGAAGACCGGCGACAAGTTCAAGCAGCGGTTCAAGGAGCTCGGCGAAGCCGGTCTGCTCGACCAGTCGCGAGCACCCAAGGTCATCCCGCACAAGACCGCACCCGAGGTCGTGAAGCTTCTCATCGATGAGAAGAAGCGACATCCGTCGTGGGGGCCCAAGAAGATCAAGACGCAACTGGAGGACCGTCTCCTCACCGAGTTGCCGGCGGTGAGCACGATCGGTGACATTTTGGAGCGCGCCGGGTTGGTCACCAAGCGCGGCCGGCGTCATGCAGTGCAGCCGCACCCGACGACGTTACGCGAGGCGCTGGCACCGAACGACGTATGGTGCATCGACTACAAGGGGCAGTTCCGACTTGGCAACCGCTCGTTGTGTTACCCGCTCACGCTGACCGATCAGCGCACTCGCTTCATCCTGGGCTGCGACGCGATGCCGGCGATCTCCGACGAGGAAGCTCGCGAGTCGTGCGGGGAGATCTTCCGTCGCTACGGACTGCCGAAGGCCATGCGCTCGGACAACGGTGTTCCGTTCGCATCCACCGGACTCGCTAACCTCACAAAGCTTTCCGCCTACTGGCTTCAGCTGGGTATCGAGCTCGAACGTATTCGCCCGGCCCACCCCGAGGAGAACGGCCAGCATGAACGGATGCACCGTACGCTCAAGTTCGAAACGACGCGGCCGCCGCGTACGAACCTCCTCCAGCAGCAGGAACGCTTCGACGAGTTTGTCGAGGAGTTCAACACGGAGCGTCCGCATGAGGCGCTCGGGATGAAACGGCCTGCGCAGGTGTACAAGGTGTCACCTCGCAAGATGCCGCCGGTCGTGCCGGAGCTCGAGTACCCGCAGCATGACGACGTGCTCAGGGTCGACCGTGTCGGGTACATCTCCCACCGTCGTCGCCGCTGCTATCTGTCGACTGCGCTGGCGTACCAGACCATCGGTCTCCGCGAAGAGCTGGACGGCCGGTGGCTCGTTACCTTTGCCAAACTCGACCTCGGTCACGTCGACATCACTGGCTTCAACCCACTCTGACCACCCTGCCTCCCCCAGGAACCAGTGCCACCTATGTGCCCGGTCAGAAGTGCCACCTATGTTCCCGCTTGCACCACCCGAGGTGCTCCGCGACGCTGCCCGTCCAGGACAACGACAACGTGCGCCGTCGCCGTCGCCGTCGCCGTCAACGTCAACGCCAACGCCAACGCCAACGTCAACGTCAACGTCAACGCCACGACCGCGACCACGACCACGACCACGGGACCTCCCGACGTCCGAGATCTTGCCCACCCCCTCCTGGGCTTCATACGATTTCGGGATGGGCTTCCATGATCCTCGCCGAACGGCGCCACGCATCTCGGTCGACGGCCTCTGCAGCGTGGTGGCCAGGGACGACCTCCGTCACGCTGCCATGGTCGATCTGTCGTCGGCGGGCCTCCGGATCGAGCTGCCGTTCGACCACACCGCCACGAGCCGCACGATCCAGCTCGAGATCGAGCTCCCCGGGGTCGACGAGATCCTGTGGGCGGGTGGCCAGGTGACCTTCGCGCACCTCTCGCCGCTCGGCGGCTATCACGCCGACGGGCAGCCTCGCCTGTGGTGCCGCGCCGGGGTCCGGATCGACGCGGCCGCCGGCCGCGACCGCCGCCTGCTGCGCGACTATGTCGTGGAGACCCGGCGCGCCCGGCGGGTGGCGGCCGAGGCCGAACAGCGCGAGACGTCGATCTCGCTCTGCGCGTGACCGACACGGG
The DNA here is from genome assembly GCA_026387715.1 of Pseudomonadota bacterium. Taxonomy (GTDB): domain Bacteria; phylum Myxococcota_A; class Polyangia; order Haliangiales; family Haliangiaceae; genus JABFXX01. Next base: position 1,136 of record JAPLLF010000267.1, on the reverse strand, counting down.
CTCCGTCGCGCGATCGCTCCCGGACGGATGGTTCATCGACGACGATCAACTCGTTCGCGCACAGGCGGAGCTCGCGCGTGAGCTGCCACCTGGCCATCTGCTATCGGGCCGCTCGGTTCGGGTCGTCGCCATCCGCGACGGCACCGATGACGTGCTCTGTCGACACGTCGACGACCACGCGCGGTTCACCGTCATCCATCTCTCCTGGCTCGGTCGTGAGGAACTCGACGCGCACCATCCGACCGTCGAAGTGGATGGTGACTTCGACGCGTTCCTCCGCTACGAGCGCGCGTTCCTCGGCGCCTGACATCACCAGATGTCACGGCCCGGCGAAGTTAGCGCCGCCGATGAGCGCGGCGACGGTCACCGCCCCGAGATAGGACGCGAGGCCTGCGACCACGAACACCGCCGCGACCGCCAGCATGCGCTGCTGGTGGTTGCGACGCTGGATCACGGCGATCGCGGTGTCGACGAGGTCATCGCGGAGCTCCTGGCTCACCCAGCGCAGCAGCGTGATCGTGCGGATGCAGAAGACCAGCCCGATCAGCACCAGCGCGATGCCCGTCACCATCAGGCCCGCCGCGAGCGATCCGGACCGGATCATGTGGGCGCCGGAGAATCCGGTGACCGTGATCGTGAGGCCGCACAGACCGACGAGGACCTGCGCGTAGGTCTTCACGGTTCCGATCTGGTGCGAGAGGTGCGCGACGAGATCGGCAGGCCGGGTCGCGAACAGCGCGTGCAGGCGCCGAGCTTCCTCCTGGACGTCCATCAGGTGCCGAGGGCGGCGATGCGCTTCTTGATGAGCCCGACGTCGCGGGCACGGGGGACCAGGTTCACGTAGGTCTGGAACGCGGTCATGGCCTTGCCCTTGTCGCCGAGCTGCGCGTACGCGAGCCCGAGGCCGCGATAGCCCGCCACGTAGCCGGGATAGGCGGCGAGCGCCTGGTGATAGGCGCGGATCGCGCCGCCGGGATCACCGGCGAACAGCCGCCGGTTGCCGGCCCCATAGGCAGCGCGCGCCCGGCCGAGGGCATCGACGGACGTCGCCGGGGCGACCTTGGTGGGGGCGGCCGGCGTGTCGAAGTCGAGGACGAGCTTGGGCGTCGCGGGTCTCGGTGCGATCCGCGGGCTCG
>JAPLLF010001185.1 GCA_026387715.1 Pseudomonadota bacterium | reverse complement strand
ATGACGAGAAGAATGCCGAGCGAGCGCGCCGTGAACATGCCGGGACTCTAACATCGAGTCCCGTGACCGCACTCCCCTATCTGACCGCCTCGCTCCCCGGCACCGGCGGCACGCTGAAGTCGACCGACGACGATTTCGTCGTCGACGAGGAGCCCGCCTACCTGCCGAGCGGCGAAGGCGAGCACGTGTTCGTGCGCATCGAGAAGCGCGGCGTCGCGACCCCCGACGCCGCCCTGCGCATCGCGCGCGCCCTCGGGATCAAGGAGCGCGACATCGGCATCGCCGGCATGAAGGATCGCAACGCGGTCACCCGGCAGTGGTTCTCGCTGCCGCCACCGATCACGCCCGAGGCCGCGCGCGCGCTCGCGATCCCCGACGTCACGATCCTCGACGCGGTCCGCCACCCGCACAAGCTGCGCACCGGCCACGTGCGCGCGAATCGCTTCACCCTGCGCGTCCGCGGCACCGCCGCCGACGCCTGCGCACGCGCCGAGACGATCCTCGCGGCGCTCGCCGAACCACCCGGTGCGCCGAACTGGTACGGCGAGCAACGGTTCGGTCGCGACGGCGACAACGCGGCGCGCGGCCGCGCGATCGTGCTCGGCGAACAACCGCGGGGCAAGGACAGGCGCATGGATCGCCTGATGGTGTCGGCGCTGCAGTCGGACCTGTTCAATCGCTGGCTCGTCGCGCGGATCGCCGACGGCCACTACGCGGCCGCGCTGGACGGTGACCTCCTCCACAAGGTCGGCGGCGGCATGTTCCCGTGCACCGACGCGGCTCTCGACACCGCGCGCGTGCGGGGCGGCGAGGTCATCCCGACCGGCCCGATGTTCGGCGTCGCGATGCGCGCGCCCGCCGACGGCTCGCCCGCCGGGCTCCGCGAGGCGCAGATCCTCGCGGACGCCGGCCTCGCGGTCGCGTCGTTCGCGAACGTCCGCGCGATCGCCGAGGGCACCCGGCGCGACGCCGCGATCGCCGTGCGCGACGTCTCGGTCAGCACCACCGACGGCGACCTCGTCGTCGGCTTCACGCTGCCCGGCGGCGCCTACGCCACCGCGGTGATGCGCGAGGTGCTGAAGTGAGCGCAGCGAACGAAGTCGGCTCTCGCCGGGGGAGGAAGTAGATCGTCCGCGGGGTGTCGCATCCACCTCGGGTGCGCGCTACCCTGCCCAGCGATGGATCTGGCGCGCTACTTCGTCGATTTCGCTGGGCTCGGCGCGAACTGGGTCCTGATGCTGCTCGTCGGCCTGTCGATCATCTCGATCGGCGTGATGATCGATCGGTTCCTGTGGTTTCGCGGGCGCGACACCGACACCGAGGCGTTCACCCGCGAGCTCCGCGGCGCGTTCGAGCGCGACGAGTTCGAGCGCCTGATCGCGAAGTACAAGGACGATCCGGCGGTGCCGGTGCAGGTCGCGCTGCGCGGCGTCCGCGAGCGCGCCCGCGGTGCCGAGGCGGCCGCCGAGGCGATGTACGGCGAGAAGGCGCGCTGGCGCCGCGCCGCCGACAAGAACCTGATGATCCTCGGCACGCTCGGCAACAACGTCCCGTTCATCGGGCTGTTCGGCACCGTGCTGGGCGTCATCAACGCGTTCCAGTTCCTGTCGGAGAAGACCGCCGACGCGGAGAAGAACACGCTGGCGACGATCGCCGAGGCGCTCGCGGCCACCGGCGTCGGCCTGCTCGTCGCGATCCCCGCCGTGATCGCGTTCAACATCTTCACGCGCAAGCTGCGCGTCGTGATGGGCGGCGCCGACGAGTGCGCGCACGCGGTGCTGTCGTACTGCTACGGCAAGCCCGTCGCCGACGCCGCGCCCGCGCTCGACGCGTCGGTGCCGGCGCCCAAGCCTGGCTACGCGGACACCGACAAGAAGCGGGCCGATGGCGGGGAGTAAGTTCACCGACGAGGAGGAGGCCGGCATCACGGACATCAACGTGACGCCGTTCGTCGACGTCGTGCTCGTGCTCCTCGTCGTGTTCATCGTCACCGCGAAGCTCATCGTGTCGCGCGGGATCGAGATCGACAAGCCGAAGGCGGCAAGCGGCGGCGAGGTGCAGAGCACCCTGCGCGTGTCGGTCAACGCGGCCGGCGAGCTGTTCGTCAACGGCAAGCCCGCCGCGAGCGACGCGATGGCGATCGCCCAGATCAAGGCGATCGCGGCCGCGACGCCCAGCCCCAAGGCGATCATCGCCGGCGATCGCAAGGGCGCGTACGGCGGCGTGATGCGCGCGATCGACCTCGTGCAGCAAGCCGGGGTCAAGGCGATCGCGCTCGAGAACGAGCGCCCCTGACGCGGATCGGCTGCTAGGCTTTCCGAGCGTGCGCCTCGATTCGCCGGTCCTCCTCGCGCTGGCGGGCACCGTCGCGGTGCACCTCGCCGTGATCACGCTCGGCGACATCTTGATCGTCACGCACCCCCCGGTGCGCGAGCCACCGGCGCCCCACATCGAGCTCGTGGATCTCGCGCTGCCGCCACCACCGACGCCACCGGAGATGACGCCCGTCGTCCCCACGCCCACGCCCGAGGTCGACCAGCCGAAGCCGACGCCGATCCGCCCGGCGCCGGTAGCGCGGCCGACGCAGACGCCGTCACGCCTCCAGCCGCCGCCGACCGCGCCGGTCACCGAGCTGCCACCCGATCCAGGGACGACCGGAGGAGATGAGGTCGTGAAGATGGACGACATCGCCCCAGGCGCCACCGGCAACGTCCCGGTCGCGGAGGGCAAGAACCGCTCGCCGCGCACCGGACGGGGGGGATCTGGGGGTGGGACAGGATCCGGAACCGGCTCGGGTAGCGGTGGGGATGCGGCGCCGACCCCGATGTCGGTGGCGACGATCAAGACACCCGCCAAACCCAAGGGCGATTTCGGCTACTTCGACGCGGGCCGCGACTACCCGGCCCCCGCTCGGCAGCTCGGCATCGAGGGGGTGATCAAGGTCAAGCTCGTCGTCGACGCGACCGGCAAGGTGAAGAGCAGCGTCCTGCTCACCAGGCTCGGCTACGGGCTCGACGAGCTGGCGCTGGCCCGCGCCGCCAAGCTGGTGTTCGAGCCGGCGCGAGATACCGACGACCAGCCGGTCGCCTCCCTCATCGTGTGGACCTTCAACATGACCCTACCGAAGTGATTGCCGGGGCTCCCATTCCCTGACCTGAGGCGCGTACAATAGTCGGCGATGCGCAAACCACGGGGAGTGGGTGCCGTTCTGGCCGTCGGCGTGCTCGCAATCGCGAGTGGGACCGTGCTGGCCGAACCACCCGTCGATTCAGCGATCGATATCCAGACCTTCAACTACGCTGTCGGACCGAAAACCTTCTTCACGGTCGCGGATGCGGACGTCGGTGACGCGAAGCAACTCGCGGTCGACTTCCTGCTGACGTACCTGACGAAGCCGTTCACGATCTACAACGTCGACGTCACCGATCCCGCGAATCCGGGCAAGTATCGCCTCTACAACAACAACAAGGGCTTCCGCGCCGCCGGCATGGCCGCTATCTCGCTGCCGACGAGCTTCGGCAGCGACGGCAGCCAGTACCTCGGCGACAACCTCCCGTCGGTCCGCGCCGGCATGTCGATCCAGTACGACGTCAGCCGGTTCTCCCTCGGGGCCAACGGCGGCGTGCTGTTCCGGAAGCCGCGCGAGATCTACGACTCGACGATCGGCCAGCAGTTCACGTGGGGCGTCGCGGCCGCCGTCCACGTCACCGATCGGTTCTCCATCATCGGCGAGGGCTACGGCCGCAAGTCGATGTTCGACGCCAGCGTCGACGCGAGCCCGCTCGAGATCGACGCGGGGCTCCGTATCCACGCGACCGGCGCGGTCGCGGTGGTCGTCGGCGGCGGCGCCGGCCTCGTCGAGGGCATCGGCTCGCCGAAGTCGCGCTTCTTCCTGTCGGTCGGCTACGCCCCCGACGTGCGTGACTCCGACGGCGACGGCATCCCGAACGGTCGCGATCGCTGCCCGATGGTGCCCGAGGACAAGGACGGCCACGACGATCTCGACGGCTGTCCCGACGACGACAACGACGGTGATCGTCGGCCGGACGTCGATGACAAGTGTCCGAACGACGCCGAGGACCTCGACGGGTTCGAGGACGACGACGGCTGCCCCGAGCTCGACAACGACGGCGACAAGATCCCCGACCTCCAGGACAAGTGCCCCGACGACGCCGAGGATGGCAAGCAGCCGTATCCGCAGGATGGCTGCCCGGCCAACAAGCGTGACTCCGACGCCGACGGCATCCCGGACTCCGAGGACGCGTGCCCGACCGCCGAGGAGGACATGGACGGCTTCGAGGATGGCGACGGTTGCCCCGAGGCGGACAACGACGGCGACGGCGTCCCCGATGCCGACGACAAGTGCCCGCTGTGCAGCGAGGACAAGGACGGCTTCGAGGATGGCGATGGCTGCCCCGAGCTCGACAACGACAAGGACGGCATCGCCGACGCGCAGGACGCTTGCCCCAACGAGCCCGAGACCATCAACGGCTTCAAGGACACCGACGGCTGCCCCGACGCGGGCGCCGAGACGGTGAAGCTCGACGGTGACGTCCTCCAGATCACGGTCGTGCCGACGCTCGCGGGCGCCAAGCTGACCGTTTCCGGCACGCAGATCGTCGACCAGATCGCGATGCTGATGATGGCGCACACCGAGGTCACCAAGTGGCTGCTCGCCGTGGCGCAGCCGGTGGCCGCGAAGGCCGCCACGCTCGGCGACGCGATCAAGGCGCGGCTCGTCGCGCGCGGCATCCCCGCCGACCACCTCGAGGTGATCGGCGCGGCAGGGCCCGCGAGGATCGGCGGCGCGGTGCAGGAGCGTGGCACCTCCGATGCGCCGTTCGTCTGCCCGGCCGGACACGAGGCCAAGGAGCGTCCCGAGGCGATGAAGGGTGGCAAGAAGCCCGCGACGGACGCGGCCGTTACACCGACGCAGCCGGCGCAGCCGAAGCCCGACCTGTCGGTGATCGACACCGACGGCGACGACATCGCCGACGCCGACGACAAGTGCCCGACGCAGGCCGAGACGAAGAACAGCTACCAGGACGAGGACGGCTGCCCGGACACGATCCCGACGGCGCTCAAGCAGTTCAGCGGCTCGGTCCAGGGCGTGAACTTCAAGAGTGGCTCGGCGGATCTGCTCCCCACCTCGTTCAAGGTGCTCGACGGTGCGGCGAAGGCGTTCACCGAGTTCCCCGACCTCAAGGTCGAGGTGCAGGGGCACACCGACGACGAGCCGCCCGGCAAGGGTGGCGCGTTCCCGGACAACCTGGCGCTGTCGCAGGCGCGCGCGAACGCCGTCAAGGTGTACCTGATGCAGAAGGGCGTCGCCGAGGCGCGCCTCGTTTCCAAGGGCTACGGCGACACGGTCCCGCTCGTCCCGTACAAGGGCAGCAAGGGTTCCGCGCTCGCCGCGGCACGCACCAAGAACCGTCGCGTGGAGTTCAAGCTCCTCGGTGGCGGCACCGTCACCACGACCCCGTAAGCGACCCGCGCAGGCGGTCGCCTTCACGCCCCCACGCGGGGGCGTTTTTTTATGGGCGCGTGCCGGTCAGGATCTTCGGCGTCGGATAGACCTCGAGCACCTGGATCGGCCCGTCGTAGAGCTTCGCGAGCCCGACGTCGATCCGCCACAACGCGTCGTCGCACTTCGACGAGATGCCGTCCCGCTGCACCGTGTGCCCGACGATCATCCGCTTGACGCCGAGCGTGGTCAGCGCCGCGGTCACGGACGCGCAATCGACGTCGGGCATGCCGACCGCGCGCGTCCACAGCGGCGTGTCCTCCCCGCGTGCGGCCGGGGGTGGGTCGTGCAGCTGGCCATCGAGGTAACACCGCGTCGAGGTGTTGACCGCGTCGACCTGCGCGACCCAGTCGCCGAGCACGCCGGCGTGCGAGAAGATCGCGTAGCCGACGATCGCGATCGCGTTGTGCTTCGCGAACACCTTGGCGTACGTGCCACCCGGCATCAGCGCCTTCGCCCTGCCCTGCGGCCCATCGAAGTCGGCCATGCCTCCCGGCGTGACGTAGCGAAAGTCGAGCGCGGCGTTCATCAGCTCGTGGTTGCCGTTGAGCACGATCACGTTGCCACCGGCGGCCCGGGCCTCGGTCTCGAGCTTCGTGAACAGATCGATGATCGCCTGCTCGCCGTCGCCGCGATCGA
>JAPLLF010000962.1 GCA_026387715.1 Pseudomonadota bacterium | reverse complement strand
CGACGAGCTTCCTCCGGTGACCGGCACGCTCGTCGGGATCCCTGGGCCGATCGCGCTGCTCGGGCCCTGCGTCGTCGTCGCGCGCGAGCCGCTCGAGGTCGTCGCCGCGCGGCTCGCCTCGCGCGTCGGTGGGGCGATCCTCGTCGGCGTCGCGCCCGTCGCGGACGTCGTCGTCGAGGCACGCGCGTACGGCGCCGTCGCGATGACCCGCGATCCGGACCTGTCGGCGACGCTCGAGCCGCGGATCATCGTCGTCGACGATGAGGCGGCGGCGGAGCTGCTCGACCTGCCCGCGCTCTGAGCGATCATCCCGGCTTCGCCGTCGATCGTCGCCGGGCTACGCGGCGCCGACGACTTCGTCGCGCAGGTAGTCCTTCTTCTTGCCTGCGATCGCGCAGGCCACCTTCGCCGCGCTCCACCCCGCGGCGAACGATCCTTCGAGCCCGAGGCTCGGCAGCACCTGCTCGCCGGTCAGCGTCAGGTTCTTGAGGCCGGTCGTGTAGGTCAACGCGCCCGTCTCCGCCGTGGCCTTCGCGAACTCGGCCGTGGTGTTCTTGTAGATCGCGGTCATCGCGAGCGGCAGGTGACGCGGGACGTCGTAGCTCCCACGCCCACCCGGCACCTGCGGTGCGGTCGCCTCGAACGGCGAGTGCGCGAGCACGAGGTGGCGCTCGAAGAACGGCATGACGTCGCCGAGCCGCCGCCACAGCCCGGCGCGAAGCGCGAGACACCTCGGCGCGAGTTGCTCCGCGTCGAGCGGTCCGTCGGTGGAGAGCACCGCCGCGATCGTCGCGACGATCCGCCCGGTCTCGTCGGTCTCGCCGAGGTGCAGCGAGAACGCCGCATCGCCGACCGGGTCCTGGTCGAGCTGCGCGACCACGGCGACCGTCGGCGCCATGTGCTCGGGGATCCCGGCCTCGTCGAGGACGACGTTGAGCGTGTAGCGATAGCCGACGTGTGCGAGCCCCTCGGCGAGCTCGGCGAGCCGCTTCGGGCTCTTCTTGCCGAGCAGCACGGCGAGCTCGGCCGGCGGGCGACTCGCGACGACCTGGGAGGCGCCGATCTCGTCGCCGTTCGCGAGCGTGAGGCTCGAGATCTTGCCCCACGAGACCCCGAGCTCGGTGACCTTGCCGGCGCGGATCTCGCCGCCGGCGGTCGTCAGCTTCTCGGCGAGGAGCTCGCGGATCGCGTCGCCGTCGCCCCGGAGCGGCGACGGTCCCGCGCGCCAGGCATCGATCGCGCGTGCGATCGCCGCGGGGGGTGGGGTGGGGTGGCGGAGCGCGATCGCGGCGAGGTGGCGCCACAGGGCTGCCTTCGGGTCGGTCTGCGCGTCGGTCCACCACGCGGCGGCATCGCTCGCGAGGCGCTCCGCGAGCTTGTTGAGCTCGCGCTTCTCGAAGAAGCCGACGCCGGGGAACGCGTGCTCGCTGCCGAGGAGCGCGTCGAGCTGCCTGGCTACCTCCACCCCTCGGTCCCAGCGTGCGAGCCAGACCTTGCCGGGCTCGATGCCCGCTTCGCGCTCGAGCTCGCTGGCGAGGCGATCGACGCCCAGATCGAGGCGCAGGTCGGGCGCGACGAGCTGCGCTGGAATCTTCGGTTCGCGGAGCCGGCGCTTGAGCGCGAGCTCGGCGTGGAGCTCCTTCATGACGCGGTCGCCGGCGGCCTGCGACGTCCACACCACCGGATCGATCGGCAGCTTGTGAGGCCCCAGCGTGTAGCGCGACGGGCGATCGTCGCCGAGCACGAGCGTGCGCAGGCCGCGGCGGGCGCACAGCGTGCCGCACACCAGCGCCGCGAGGTCGTCGCCCAGGACCACCAGCTCGTAGGAGTTACTCGGCACGGACGACGCGACCTTGGCACGACAGCCGACCCGCCGCCAAGCGCTGGACGACCACGGGCAGCAGCCGGTGCTCCTCGGCGAGGATCCGGGCGTGGAGCTTCGCCGCGTCGTCGTCGGGCCACACCGGCACCGTCACTTGCTCGATGATCGGGCCGCCGTCGAGGGTCGCGTCGACGAAGTGCACCGTGACCCCCGACACCTTGACCCCGTAGGTGATGGCCTGGGCCGGCGCGTCGACCCCAGGGAACGCGGGCAGGAGCGACGGGTGCGTGTTGATGATCCGTTGCGGGAACCGCGACGTGAACGCGCCGGTCAGCACGCGCATGAAGCCCGCGAGCACGATCGCCTCGACGCGATGACGCTCGAGGAGGTCGACGAGCTTCGCCTCGAACGCGGCGCGCTCGAGCCCGCGATGCTCGACGAGCTCCGTCGCGACGCCCGCGGTACGCGCGCGCGTGAGCGCGTAGGCGTCGGGCTTGTTCGACACCACGACCACGATCTCGCCGGGGGCCAGCGCGCCGGTCGCCTGCGCGTCGAGCAGCGCCTGCAGGTTCGTGCCGCTCCCGGACACGAAGACGGCGAGCTTCACCGGAAGCGCACCGCGTCGCCGCCGTCCCGGGGGACGAGCGAGCCGACCACGCGGGCGTCGGGCCCGAGGGTCGCGAGGATGTCGGCGGCGGCGTCGGGCGGCACGACGATGATCATCCCGAGCCCGCAGTTGAACGTGCGGCGGAGCTCGAGCTCGGCCACGCCCGCCCTGGCGATCAGCTTCATGATCGGGGGGAGGCGCCAGGTCGAGGTGTCGAGCTCGATCGCGAGCTGCACGTCGTCGCCGAAGATCCGCGGCGGATTCTCGACGAGCCCGCCGCCGGTGATGTGCGCGGCGGCCTTCCACGCGGTGCCCTTGAGCGCGCGGAACGCCGCGGCGTAGATGATCGTCGGCCGGAGGAGCTCGTCGGCGACCGAGGCGCCCTCGAGCTCCGGCGGCGTCGCGTCGAGGGGCAGGGCCAGGTGCTCGAGCACGACCTTGCGCGCGAGCGAGTGGCCGTTGGAGTGCAGCCCGGCGGACGGCAACCCGATCACGACGTCGCCGACGGCGAGGTCGGTGCGCGGCCGGATCTCGTCGCGCTCGACGACGCCGACGCAGAAGCCGGCCAGATCGTAATCCTTGCCGTGATACAGCCCCGGCAGCTCGGCGGTCTCGCCGCCGACGAGCGCGCAGCCCGCCTGTCGGCACCCGTCGGCGATGCCGGCGATCACGGTGGCGGCGGTCTCGACGTCGAGCGCGCCGGTCGCGAAGTAATCGAGGAAGAACAGCGGCTCGGCGCCGGTGACGAGCACGTCGTTGACGCACATCGCGACCAGGTCGACGCCGATCGTGTCGTGGCGGTTCGCGGCGAGCGCGGTCTTGAGCTTGGTGCCGACGCCGTCGGTGCCGCTGACGAGGATCGGCTCGCGATAGCCGGTGGGCAGGCGGCAGAGCGACGCGAAGCCGCCGATCCCGCCGAGGACCTCGGGGCGCGTGGTCGACTTCGCGAGCGGGCCGATCCGCTCGACGAGCGCCTCGCCGGCGTCGATGTCTACGCCGGCGGCCTTGTACGTGAGCGACGAATCGATCTCCTCCATCGTGGTCGTGTACCACGATCGTCCACGGCTTCGCCGGAGATCGGTTCCGTCGTATGCTGCGCTCCGGCGATGCATCCCCGCGAAGCGAGCCCGACGTGATCGTGGATGTCGTCGTGCCGGTGCGCGACCACGCGACGAGCCTCGCGCCGTTGCTCGATGACCTCCCGCGCCGAGGCCTGCGGTCGATCGTCGTCATCGATCGCGACTCGCGCGATCGCTCGGCGGAGATCGCGCGCGATCGCGGCGCGCTCGTGCTGCGCTCGCCGACGAGCGGCTACGGCGCGGCGTGCCTGCGCGCGCAGGCGCACTTCTCGTCGCTGCCGCGCGTCCCCGACGTGCTCGTGTTCCTCCCCGGCGATCGCCCGGCGGCGGCGTCGGCGTTGCCGGCCCTGCTCGGGCCGATCGTCGATCGTGGCATCGAGCTCGTCGTCGGGGCCGAGGCGGGACGCCACGCCTTCGACGAGAAGGTCGTGCGCCGGTTGATCGAGACCGTGTATCGCCACCGCTGGCAGGGGCTCGGCGCCGTGCGCGCGATCCGGTTCCCGGCGTTGATCGCGCTCGGCATGAGCGACAAGAGCGATGGCTGGGACGTCGAGATGCTGGTGCGGGCGGTGAAGCTCGGCTTGTCCTGCGACGAGATCGAGC
>JAPLLF010001080.1 GCA_026387715.1 Pseudomonadota bacterium | reverse complement strand
CGGAGAGCGAGATCCTCTACGGGACCGGGATCAACAAGCTGGGCGAGCTCGTCGACACCAGCGAGCGGCTCGGGCTCGTCGAGAAGTCGGGCACCTGGTACTCGTACGAGGGCGCCAAGCTCGGGCAGGGGCGGGACAAGGTCGTCGCGCACCTCGACGAGCACCCCGCGCTCCAGGTCCAGCTGCGCGACGCGCTGATCAAGCAAGCGCGGCTGGCGGTGTCCGAGGCCACCGCGCGCAACGCCGCGATGGCCGCGCCCGCGAGCGGGGTCGCGTCGTGACGTCCGTGCGGCCGCCGCTGCTCGACGCCGCGCAGGCCGAGCGGCTCCTCGCCGAGGTGATCTACGCGCGCGTGCGGTGCGTGGTCGATCTCGAGGCGCTCTACGCCACCGAGGTGCTGCTCGTCGACGATCTCGTCGCCGTCGGCCTCGCGACCGCCGACGCGAGCGCGCGCGCGAGCGCGTTGATCGACGCCGCGCTCGTGCGGCTCGTGCGCGAGCCGCGACGATCCGTCGGCGAGCTCGCGTGTGGGACCTGCGCGGCGTGCCTGGTCGACGACGCCACCGCCGCCGCGGGGCACGTCGTCGCCCGGCACGGCCAGCGCACGCAGGGCCCTCCCGGGTAGCGCCTTCAGCGAGATCGTTCGAGCCACGCCAGGACGTCGCCCGCGTTTCGGTCCGGCGGGAACACCGGGTAGAACACCTTCGCGATCCGGCCGTCGTCGATGATCATCGCGAGTCGCTTGATGAGCTCGAGCCCCGCGACGACGAACGTCGGCAGCTCGATCGCCCGGGACAGCGTCAGCTCGGCGTCGGACAGGATCGCGAACGGCAGGTGCAGCCGTGCGACGGCCTCGCGCTGGTGGTCGGTGGTCTGGGTCGACAGGCCGAACACGTGCGCGGCGCCCGCGGCTCGCAGCGCACCGTACAGATCGCGGAACGCGCAGGTCTGGGGCGTGCATCCGCGCGCGCCCGGGATCTGATCCCAGTCGTCGGCGAGCGCCGGCTCGCCGGGGCGACCGGTGCGCGGGTAGGCGAACACGACGACGCGCCCGGGGAGCGTCGCGAGCGAGACGGACGTGCCGTCGGTCGCGGGCAGCGCCAGCTCGGGGAGCGCCATCCCCTCGAGGTGGCGCGCGGCGCCGTCGTCGATCGGGGCCGGGATGGTCGACCAGTCGACGTCGAGCAGGTTCGGAGCGGTGGAGGTCGGCACGGGAGCAGTCTATCGGAAGCGTTCGGGCTCGGCGTGGACGGCTCCCTGCTACCATCGCGTGGATGATCGGGCCAAGGAGATGGGGAGCCATGTCCCTGATGTTGGCGGTCATCGCGCGCGTCGCGCAGGCCCAGCCAGCGACAACGGCACAACCGATCACCCCGTTCGATCGGGGCAAGATGAACCTTGGCCTCGGCGGCGGTTCGACGACCGCGTTCGACCATCGTTACTTCGGAGTCGGTGCGGGCTTCGGCTACTTCGTGCTTTCGGGGCTCGAGCTCGGCATCTCCGGCGTCTACCAGTTCGGCGATGGACCGAGCATCGGCAAGGTCGCGCCGTCGATTCGCTACGTGGCTCAGCCCCTCGTCGGCCATAGCCCGCTCATCCCGTACGTCGGGACGTTCTTCCATCACTGGTTCATCGGCGACGCTCATCCCGACATCGACACGGTCGGTGGCCGTGCCGGCCTCCTGTATGTCTCCGGCTCGCTCCTCGTCGGACTGGGTGTCGCCGCCGAGCGAACCGTCTCGGCGTGCGAGACCGATTGCTGGTACGTCTACCCCGACTGCTCGTCAGAGCGAAAGGCCGAGCGTCCGGCCAGGTCCGCTTCCGACCGATGCCGAGCAGCACGCCGATGGCAAGGCAGATCGTTCCCCCACGGCTGCCATCGCGCGTCTGCGTACTACAGCAGCCGCCCGCGCTCGCTCCGTCCATGCCGGCATCGCCGTTCACGGGCGTGTGGTCACTGGGACCGCCATCCGGACCGACGGGAGGTACGGTCGTGACGCAGCCCCCCTGGAGATGATCGATCGCGCCACCGACGGTCATGCCCGACGACCTTGGCTTCGCGCAGTAGTCATCGGGCACCTCGGTGCGCGTCGGAACCGTGCCGATCGGCGTGACGAGGTCACCGATCGCGGTGAGATCACCAACCAGCGGTGCCACGTACCACGTCTGAAACGTGGAGAGCGCGACGGCTTCCCGGTTGGACGTCGCGGTCATCGTGGCGCCATCCCGCGTGCGAACCACGCCGGTCAACAGATTGCCGTGCGCTTCGCCGCTCGTGGTGTCGAACCGAAAGTCGATGCCCGCCGTCGCGATGAGGGTATTGAACAGGACCTTCGAGTCCCTGGCGCGGTTCAGGTAGATGCCGACGTCGGAGCAGTTGACGATGATGTTGTTGCGCAGCGTGCCTCCCTCGTGCTCGACGGCACAGGGCACGCTGGCATCGTAGGCCGGCGCGCAGAACTGGGGCGCCGTCCCACCGCCGCCGAGCGAGAGCCCGATCCGGGTCGCCGCGGTCTGATCATCCCTGGCACAGATCACCAGGTTGCGTTCCATCACGCCGCGCTTGCCGCCGCTCTTCATGAACACCGCGTAGCTGGTCTGATCCCCACCCGCCTTGGTGCCGTCGTGCACGTAGTTCCCGCGCACGATCCAATCGTCGCCCCCATCGATGTTGAGCTTGGTGACCGGGTTCGCCGTGTTGCGTGGTCGGGTGTCGCTCAGCTCGTTGAACGCGACCAGCCCCGCGTTCGGCGCGACGATGGCGCCGTTGACGGTCCCGATGTTGACCTTGAGCTGGGCGTTGAAATCGCGCACGCGCGAGCTCGTGAGCGTGAAGTGATCGGCCGCGCCGAACACGTGAAACGCGTGCTCGCAAGCATCATCGATCGGGCACACGCCGCGAATGTCGAGACCCTCGAAGGTCCAGTAGGCGCCGCTGACCTTGAAGCCTTCGACCGCGTCGAACTCGATCTTCGCGCCCAGCGGATGGCGCGCACGTACGACGATCGGCGCGGCCGCGGTGCCCACGGCGCTGCAGCTGGCCCCGGTCGACGCGTAGGTTCCGTCCTCCAGCGAGATGGTGTCTCCCGGTTGGGCCGCGGTGATCGCGGCCACGAGCTCGGTGGTGTTCGTGACCACGACGTCCCGCGCCCATGCGGGCGACGCGCTGACGATGGCGAACATGACCACGACCGTGCGGATGACGAGCTGTCCGGGTCCCGAGCGCGAGCGTTCCATGCCGTCACCGTACCCGTTCGGCACGAGCGAGATGCGATCGGAGCGATCGCGCGATCGATCAGTAGCAGTCCAGATCCTTTTTTCGGGAGCCGCACTGCGGGTTCCCGACCGGCTTCTGGGGCGCGTACTCCGTCGGATGATAGTTCGACGCGAAGGCGCCGCCGCCGCCGATCAAGCCGAACACGCCGGCCACCACGGTGAGCGGGCTGAGCTGCGAGCTGAGCCGCAGCTGCACGCCGGTGTTGCTGAATTCACCACCGAGATCGGTGTCGAAGCGCTGGACGGCGGGGCCGACGGCGATCGAGACGACGTCGTTCCAGGCGTAGCCGGGCTGGAGCACGAAGCGATAGCTGAAGCCGCCGAACAACGTGTACTGCGAGGACAGCGAGCGCACCTTCTCGCTGTTCGGATCGCCGAACACCAACGTGCTGTCATCGCCCCAGCGAACCGCGGCGACCACGCCCGGCTGGAACCGGGCGAGGCGCTGGCCGAGCGTGTAGTCGACCCGGAGCTGCTGATCGTTGTTGCGATACCGGCTGATGTCGCCGGTCGACGATCGCGAACGGTCGTGCGTCCCTGCGTACGAGGCCGCCACCGGAGTCCGGTACGAGTCCAGGTAGGTCCCGATGGCCAGGCCGATCTCGTAGGCCTGGCCCGACTGGTTGCTGCGTTGCTGGGTGTGGTACGCGCCTGCCGTCCATTCGATGAAGCAGCCGCTCAGCGTGAGCGCACCCACGCCACGCGACTGCGATGACCCTGTGAGCACCCACCATCGCACCATCCTACCGAACACCTCGACGCGGGCGTGAGCTACGATGAGCACATGCGCCGTCTGGGACGTACGGTCTTGGGCACGTTGCTCCTCCTCGCGGCCTGTGACGAGCGCTGGGACGACCTGCGCTCGAACGGGCGACCGACGGGTGATGGGGGTGACGGGGATGGAGGCGTCGGGTCCGCGAAGGTACACGCTGTTCCTCTCGTTCGACGAGGTGACGCTCCATGGTGGGGTCGAGGACGCGATGCTGGACACGTCGTCGCTGCTCGTGGGCGCGCCCCGGTTCATCGGCTACGCCGCCACCGATCCGCAGCGCGCGACCAAGCTCGCCCAGGTGACCGACGAGATCACCGCGATCCTCGCGCCCTACGACATCGTGGTGACGACCCAGCGTCCCACAGGCGGCACCTACGCCATGATCGTCTTCACCGACGACGACGGCAGCTCGGCCCAGTGTGCGAACTGCATCTCGCTGAGCCCCCAGGAGTGCAACACGACCGATCGGCCGATCGCGTTCGTGTTCGGCGGTGTGTTCGGTTCGGGGCTGATGCCCGTGCACCTGGCGACCTCCAACGCGATCTCGATGTTCGGGATGTTCGCCGCGATCCCGTTGACGTCGAAGGTGGGCGACTGCATGTGCTACATCGAGGGCGCCTGCGTGCAGGACTGGCAGACGACGACGACGGCCTGCAAGATCGGCGGGGCCGGGACGCCGGTGGCCGCGACGCCCGGCTGCCAGGCCGCGGGGACGACGATGAACGAGGACGCCGTGTTTCGCGCGACCTTCGGCACCGCGCCGTGACGCGCACGTCGCTCGCTCGCTGACCGCTACTCCTTCGAGATGACGCCGACGCAGGTCGCGATGTCGAAGAACATGAAGGCGAGCGCCTTCTCCTGCGGCGACAGCGGATCGGTGGCGGCGGCGCAGCCCGACGGGAACGCGCCGCTCGACGACGAGCCTGACGCGACGTGCATGTCCGAGAACACGACCTTGCCGCAGCGGTCCTTCTTGTCGAGCTCCTGCGGGGTCGTGAACTGGAAGTTCTGCGGCGCGTTGGTGCCGCCGGTGTAGACCCAGCGCTCGGCCTTCGCGGCGTCGATGGCGGTGCAGGTCTCCTTGCCCTCGGTGATCGCGATCGAGCCGAGCGTCGTCGAGCCCTGGACGTTGACCATCCACGTGGCGAACGACGTGCCCTTGGGGTTGGCGACCTGGTCGATGATGTCGGTGCCGTCGGCGAGGCTGTCGGCCTGGCAGGTCGCGATGTTCGACCAGGTGGTCGGATGCGTCGCGTCACCCTCGAGCCAGACGTTGTGGTAGTGCGACATGAACACGCGGCCGCCGGCGTCGGCGTACGCCTTGACGTTGTCGAGCGCCGCGGCCGTCTTGTTCGAGAAGTCGCGACCGCACTCGCAGGAGTAGAGCTGGAGGTCGTACTCCTTCATCTTGTCGAGGTTGTTCCACAGCGTCGCGTCCGAGGTGGTGAGGGCCGCACCCGAGCTCTGGATCGACGTCGCGCCGCCCGCGCCGTGGAACAGGTGCACGCGGCCCGTGCCGGCGCCGTCGGTGAACTCGCCGTCGGACACGCCGAGCTTGCGGACGAGGCACTCGAGCGCATCGCAGCCGCCCGTGGAGATCGCGATCTTGGGGAGATCACCCTCGGACTTGTTGCGCGGCAGGCGCGTCAGGTTGGCCGGGAGCGGGTTGTCGGTGCACTGCATGACGTTCGGGATCGTGACGATGCGGCGCCACTTGCCGGTCGTGATCACGAGCGGCACCTCGGTGCCGACCGGGACGTTGTCGAGCTTGAACGCGCCGGCCTCGTCGGAGATCGCGCGGACGATCGGCTCACCCGGCAGGTTGGGATCGCACTGATCGCACTTCACGCCCGGCAGGAACGGCCCCGGCGCGAGGTTCGGCACGTAGACGTTGACGCCGTACAGCGCGAGCGTCTCGTTGGGCGCGTAGACGGTGCCGGAGATCGACGTCGGCGGCATGCCCATCGCGGCGCAGTCGACGCGGCGGCACTCGAGGCCGCTGCACGCGTCCATCTTCTCCGGTGGGGCATCGATTCCCGGGACATTGCGGTTCGGCGGGGAGCCGCACGCGACGAGAGAGCTGACGACCGTCAAGGCTAGGAGAACGCTTCGCATTTCCTCGTTTATACAGAGTTTCCAGGCGCGACAGGAATTGAATTCGGGACCGAGCGCCAATCTCTGCGGACGTGTGACCGATCCAGGAAGTGTCCACTGGAGTGGACGCTCCCGGGTTCAGGTGTCCTCTGGAGTGGACAGATCGATCGGCCAATTTGATCCGAGAACCGGATTTAGTCGTATGGGTCGATCGCACGGGCGCTACCGTGGGATCGCTATGCGCACCGGAACCGACGAGACGACCTCCGACTTCTATCGCCGCCTGCTCGACCTCGGCGCGAACCAGGAGCTCGAGCCGCTGCTCGATGACGCGCTCGCGCTGATCGCCGGTGTGACGGGCGCCACGCTCGCCTACCTCGAGCTGTCGGGGGAGGGGAGCGAGCCACGCTACTGGCGAGGTCGCGGGTTGTCGGACGCGGACCTGCAGACCATCCGGCAGTCGATCTCGCGCGGCATCATCGGCCGCGCGATCAGCGAGGGCAGGACGGTCGAGACCCCGTCCGCGAGCCTCGACGAGCGCTTCCTCGATCTCGGCAGCGTCCGGCAGCACGCGATCCAGGCCGTGCTGTGCGCGCCGATCGGCGTCGCCCCACCGATCGGCGTGATCTACCTCCAGGGCCGCACGCGGGTCGGGCCGTTCGCCCCGATCGACCGCGAGCACCTCGAGCTGTTCGCCCGCCAGCTCGCGCCGCTGGCCGATCGGCTCGCGCGGCGAACCGACGTCAGCTCCGCGGACCACACGCGCGAAGCGCGAGCGCGGTTCCAGTGCACGGAGATCGTCGGGCGCTCGGCCGCGTTGGCGCAGCTCTTGTATTCGGCCTCCCACGTGGCGCCCCTCGATGTCGACGTCTTGATCACCGGCCCGTCGGGCACGGGCAAGTCGATGCTCGCGCGCGCGATCGCGAACAACAGCCGGCGCGCGACCGGCCCGTTCGTCGAGCTCAACTGCGCGGCGTTCCCCGACACGCTGATCGAGAACGAGCTGTTCGGCGCCGAGAAGGGCGCGCACTCGACGGCCACCCGCAAGCAGCCCGGCAAGGTCGCCGCCGCCGAGGGCGGCACGCTGTTCCTCGACGAGGTTGGCGAGCTGTCGGCGGGGGCGCAGGCCAAGCTGCTCCAGCTCCTCGAGACCCGCGCCTACCACCCGCTCGGCAGCGCGACGCCGGTGCGCGCGGACATCCGCGTCATGTCCGCGACCAACGCCGATCTCGAGCAGCGCGTGGCGGCCAAGCAGTTCCGCGCCGACCTCTACTACCGGCTGTACGTGATGCCGCTCGAGGTGCCGGGCCTCGACGCGCGGCGCGACGACATCGAGGCGCTCGCCGATCACTTCTGCGCCGAGGCGTGTCGCCGGCACAAGCTGCCGACGATCGAGATGTCGCGCCGCGCGCTCGCCGCGTGTCGCGAGGCGTCGTGGCCGGGCCACACCCGCCAGCTCGCGCACGCGATCGAGGCTGCGGTGATCCGCGCCCACGGCGAGCGCGGGCGGACCGTGCTTCCACACCACGTGTTCCCCAAGACGGCGCCGGACGATGGGCCGACGAGCTTGATGCACGCGACCCGTCAGTTCCAGCGCCGCCTCGTGCTCGAGGCGCTCGAGGCGAATGACTGGAACGTCGCCGAGACCGCACGCGAGCTCGATCTGGCCCGCTCGCATCTCTACAACCTGATCCACGACTTCGACCTCAAGCGCGACCCCAAGAAAGGCTCCTCGTGACCCGTTCGGTGTTCTACGGCTTCGGTGCCTATGTCGGCTCGCTCACCGGCACGACGACGTGCGGGTTCTGGCCCGACGATCCCACCTCGTTCAAGTGGGATCACACCCGGCTCGTGCCGGTCGACCTCGGCAAGACGCCCCGGGCCCACCAGCTGGGCACGATCGCGCTCGACGACATCGAGGTCGACGATCACGTGTCCGACCCGACACCGGGCCTGACGAAGATCGGCCCGATGTGGCCCGACGGCACGACGTGCGGCGCGGTCTGGCTCGCGTCGACCTACTACGACCGGCTCGATCCGAACGTCAAACCCCCGCGCGTGCCACCCGGTGGGGACTTCTTCGACTACGAGCTGACGTCGGTGGTCACGTGGATCGGCTCGACGATCGGCTCGACGATCGGCTCGACGATGGCCCAGCGGTTCCATGGCGTGCACGCGACCATCCAGAAGATCGCCGACCCGCTCGCGCTCGTCACGATCTGGCATCCGGGGACCTCCCAGGTGCCGAACCAGCCCCCCGCCGCGACGCTGTGGCTCGACCTCGCGCTGGTCGCGAGCCCGATCGCCGACGGCTTCACCACGATCGGTATCGATCCCGCGCGCGATCCGCAGACCGGCGCGCTGTTCCTCGACCAGCCGACTGCCCGCGCGATCGCGCTGCGCGGCCCGAAGATCCCCAGGAGCCTGGGCAGCGACTTCCTACCCTCCGGAGCCCGATGATCACCAAGACCCTGCTCGCGCAACCCCACCTGTCGGTCATCACGCGGCACGCCGACAGCGAGCTGCGGCACATCCAGGACCTCATCGAACACCGCGTGCTCGTCGACGGGCGCGCGGAGCTCGAGGCGCTGTTCGGCGCGCTGCTGGGCAACCCCGAGGTGATCTCGAAGGCATCGCCCAAGACGCTCGACCTCATCGGCCATTCGACCCCGGGCAAGTCGTTGCTGCTGCTCGGCGACTGGGTGATCGACGCGGCGAACCCGACGGTGACCGCGTACTTCCGCGAGCTCGCCGATCAGGAGGTGTTCCCGCGGCTCGGCATCACCGCGCTCCGCCTGCTCGGTTGCCGTACCGCCGACACCGGCGCGGGGCGCGCGACGATCCTCGCGCTCGCCGACCTGCTCGGCGTCGAGGTGTTCGGCACGCGCGGGCTGATCTACGCGGCCCACTACGACGCGCGCGGGTTCGCGGACGAGCGCCGCTACGCGCTGGTCGGCAGCCGCGAGCTCGCGATCGAGACCTCGCCCCCGGCGAACCTGCCGGCGATCGAGGCCTGGCCGCAGGAGCTCGACATCGACGCGCTGCCGTCGGCGGCGGGCGTCGAGCCGACCGGGGCGTGGACCCACCGGGTCGCGACCGCCCCCGAGATGCGCGAGGTGCTGCGCCACGTCCAGCGGCGCGACGGCGCGCAGATGCCGGGCCTCCTCGCGGCGCCGCACAGCGAGCTCGTGTTCCCCGGTCATGCCGCGGGCACGTATCGGCGTGCGCAGGTCGTGCTCGACGGCGAGTTCGTGCGGTTCTTCCCGCGCGGCGCGGCCGCGCCGGGCATCGTGTTCGCGGTCGCCGATCCCCACTCGCTGCTCCAGGTGATCGCCACGCTACCGAGCCTCCCCACGCGGCACGCGCTCCCACCGCTCAGTCGGTGACGCAGCGAAACCCGAGCGAAAACGCGCGGAACTGCGCGGGGCGCTGGTTCTCGCTCGCGACGTAGTAGAGGAGATCGTCGGCGGGCATGTCGACAGCCTGGCCACCTCGCGTGACCCGCATACCGTTGTCACTCCCTTGCCGGGTGGCCTCGTCGTCGAGCGAGCGGGTCCACTCCTGCACGTTGGCGGCGAGATCGAGCACGCCGTAGGGGCTGCGATCGTCAGGCGTCGTGCCGACCTCATGTGCGCTGGTCACGAGCGCAAGTCGGGCCGCCGAGGCGTCGCCCCCCCACGGCAACGTGCGGCGTGGGTGCGGGTTCGGCACGCCGTCGACGACCAGGCCACCGCGCAGCGCCTTCTGCCACTGCGCGCTCGTCGGCAGTCGCTTGCCGAGGTGCGCGCAGAACGCGCGCGCCTCGATCCAGGTCACGCCTGCGACCGGTCGGGTGGGGCTTGCGGCGAGCTCGAATCCCCGAGCGTTCGGGTACGCCGGTTGCTTGATCCCGGTGAGCGTGCCGGTGGCGACCGCGAACGCGGCGTTGGTGACCTCGGTGCGATCGATCGCGAACGCTCCGAGCTCGACGATCTGCTCGGGCAGTACGTCGGCCGGGCTCGCGATCAGCTGCGGCGCGGGCGGGTCGCCGATCCCGCCGAACACGAAC
>JAPLLF010001061.1 GCA_026387715.1 Pseudomonadota bacterium | reverse complement strand
CCGTGACCTTGACGTTCTTCATCACGCGCTTGAGCTCGCCGTCGAAGTTCGCGAGGCGGTCGAGCTTCTCCTTGATCTTCGCCGCCGACACGGTGGCGGCGGACGACGCGGCCGCCTGGGTCTTGGCGTCGTCGAGCGACTCCTCGCCGGGAGGTGGGGGCGTGCCGGACACCTCGATCACCGACGGCGCGAACTGCGCGGCGTGGTTCATCGCGAGATCGCCGACCGGCAGGATGCCGGTGCGGAAGTAGCGCGAGATCTCCTTGCGGCTCTTCTCATCGGTCGACGCCAGCAGCCACATCACCATGAAGAACGCCATCATCGCGGTGACGAAGTCGGCGTACGCGACCTTCCACGCACCGCCGTGGTGGCCGTGGCCGCCGCCCTTCTTCTTGATGACGCGTCTGACGTTGGGTTCCGCCATATTACTTCGCGATCGCCTGGAGTGCCTTGTCGAGCTCGGCGAAGCTCGGCCGCTCGTCGGAGAACACCATCTTGCGGCCGAACTCGACCGCTGTCGGCGGCGCCACGCCGCGCGCCGAGGCGATCACGGAGGCCTTGATGACGAGCAGGTAGCGGAGGTGATGGGCCTCCTGCAGCTCGACGTTCTTCGACAGCGGCGCGATGATGCCGTAACACAGCAAGATCCCGAGGAACGTGCCGACGAGCGCGGCCGCGACGTGGTGACCGATCACCGCGGGGGGAGCGTCCATGTGGCCCATCGTCACGATGATGCCGAGCACGGCCGCGACGATGCCGATGCCCGGCAGCGCGTCGCCGATCGTGGTGAGCAGGCCGGTCGCGAGGTGTCCCTCCTTCTCGAGGGTCTCGAGCTCGGCGTCGAGCAGCGCGTCGAGGTCGTCGGGGGACACGCCGTTGACGAGCTGCTGGAGGGCCTCGGCGAGGAACGTGCGGGCGTGGTGGCTCTTGCCGATGGCCGGGTACTTCTTGAAGATGTCCGACTTCGCCGGCTCGTTCGCGTGGACCTCGAGGGCGAGCACGCCCTGACGACGGGCGAGGAGGAACAGCTCGTACTGGCACTTGAGGAGATCGACGTAGTCCTGTTTCTTGGGGACCGAGTCCTTCATCGCGGTCGACAGCACCGCCTTGAGCCGCGCCTTCATCTTGCCGGGCGAGGACGTGAGGAACGTGCCGAACGCGACGCCGATGATGACGACGAACTCCGACGGCTGGATGAGGATGGGGATGTGCCCGCCCGCCATCGTGAAGCCGCCGAGCACGGCGCCGATTGCCAATAGAATTCCGACCATGCACGTGATGAATCGACCGGGGCTGGTGCTTTGACACTGTCGTCAATGGCCTCGACAACACGACGTCAACCTGGCGCCCTCGCGAGCAATTCTCGACGCTTGCACGTGGCACCTGCCGTGCACGAACGATGGTCGTGCTGGTCACCGAAAAACTCGATCCCGCGACGTCCTCGACCTGTCAGATCATCGAGCTCCCCGTCTCGCGGCGCCCCGATTCGGCGACGTCGGAGATCGAGGGCTTCGAGGTGCTCGCGCCGATCGCACGCGGCGGGATGGGCGGCGTGTACCTCGGCTCCGATCGTCGCAGCGGGGAGAAGGTCGCGCTCAAGCTCCTCGATCCCCGGTACGCGCGCAGCGAGGACATCGTCGCGCGGCTGTTCGCCGAGGAGCGGATCTCGGCGGCCGTGCACCACGACAACCTGCTCGAGGTGCGCGGCTGTGGGTACACGACGGCCAACATCCCCTACCTCGTGCTCGAGTACCTCGACGGCGAGAACCTCGGCGAGCTCGCCGAGCGCGGCCGCATGGAGATCGACGCGATCATCGGGATCTGCACGCAGATCGGCCACGGCCTCGAGGCGTTGCACGCCGCGGGCATCGTCCACTGCGACGTCAAGCCCGACAACATCTTCGTGCTCTACGAGGATGGCTACGGCGGCTGGCCGCGCGTGAAGGTCATCGACTACGGCGTGTCGCAGTTCGTGTCCGAGATCGTGCCGAACGAGGCGACGATCGCCGGCACGCCCGCGTGCATGGCGCCGGAGCAGTGGCTCGGCGCGCCGTGCACCAAGAGCGACGTCTACGGCTTCGGTTGCATGATGTTCGAGCTGCTCACGGGCGATAGCGTGTTCGCCGGCTCGCTCCCCGAGATGATGCTCGCGCACACGCGCAATCATCCTCCGCGCGCGTCGTGGCTGCGGTCCGACTGCCCGACGGAGCTCGAGCGCCTGATCCTGCGCATGCTCGCCAAGGATCCCGGGTTGCGCCCGACGATGACCGAGGTCGTCGATCAGCTCGCGGAGTTGCTCGGCCATCGCCTCGAGATCGCCAAGACGGGCTGAGCCCGCGACCTACACACCTCCGCGATCCGCCTCCGTGATCCGCTTCCGCTTCCGCTTCCGCGTCAGCGTGCGGGGCGGCGGCGTCGCCGCAGCGCGAGCCCGACGATCACCAGCGGCAGCGCGCTCGCCGGCCGCGTCGCGCCACATCCGCAGCCCCCGTCGTCGGGCGCCGCGATCGCGTGCACGTAGAAGTGGCTGGTCACCACCACGCGCTGGTTGATGTCGTTGATGATCTCGACCCGGTAGCGGAAGTCGCCCGCACCGGGCGTGTCGGAGAGCATCGTGGTGAAGTCGTCGCCCACGATCGGCGTGCTCGACACCTTCGCGCCGTCGCGCCACAGCTGCACGAAGCCGCCCGCGCCGTGCGCGATGGACGCGGGCAGCGTCACGTGGCCGACACCGTCGACGTCGTCGCCGATCTCGGCGACGCCGCCGTCCGCCGTGGTCATCGTGACGTCGAGATCGGGCGCGGCGGGCCCGTTGAGCTTCACCATCGTGCGGCCGTGCTTGACGCCGTCGATGATCGCCGCCTCCGACAGCGCGTCGGCCAGCACGAGCGTCGTCGGGCTGCCGATCGGCGAGTCGGTCGGCCCGGTGGACTTGCCGGCGGTGTGATCGTCGCTGCCGCCGACGATCGCGATGTGGTGGCCGGCCGCGAGCTGGGTCTCCCACAGGTCGATCACGCGGGGCACGAACGCGTTGACGCCGATGTCGAAGTTGCCGGTGATGAGCTCCATCGCCGCGACCTGATCCCACGGCGTGTCGGGGTGGTTCCACGCGCAGCCGATGCAGAGATCGCCGAGATCGAGCACCGGGTGGTTGACGATGAACACGCCGCCGGCCGCGTTGACCTCGGCGATCACCGCGGGGATCGCGCGTCCCTGGAAGCCGATCCGGTGATCGACG
>JAPLLF010001030.1 GCA_026387715.1 Pseudomonadota bacterium | reverse complement strand
GGGCGCACCGCCGGGATCAGGAGGGTCCCCGACAGCATGCTCGCGAACACGAGCAAGGCGAGGTGCGTGGTCTTGCTCAGGGAGGGCATGGTGGGGTCCTCGGGTGACGCCTCGTGGCTTACTTGCGGAACAGCGCGACGAGCGAGGCGTTCATCTCGCCGATGCTCCCCGCGGCGACCTGGGTCTGGGCGGCATGGCGCTCGCCCTCCTTGGCCGCCTGCGCCACGCCGTCGATGTTCTCGACGACGCTGTTGACGCCGATGGACACCTCGTTCGCGTTGCGGGCGATCTCGCGGACGGTGGCCGCCTGCTCCTCGACCGAGGCCGCGATCGACGTGGCGAACGCGTCGATCTGCTCGATCACCTTCGCGACCTCGGCGATCGCGGTGACGCTCTTGGCGGTGTCGCGCTGGATCGTCTCGATCTGCTGGGCGATCTCCTCGGTCGCGCGGGCGGTCTCCTTGGCGAGCTCCTTGACCTCGTTGGCGACGACGGCGAACCCCTTGCCGGCCTCACCGGCACGTGCGGCCTCGATCGTCGCGTTGAGGGCGAGCAGGTTGGTCTGCTGCGCGATCGTGCTGATCACCTTGGTGACCTTGCCGATCGCCGCCGAGCTCGCGCTCAACGCCTGCACCGTGACGTTGGTGACGGCGGCGAGCTCGCGGGCCTGGCGCGCGGTCTTGGCCGACTCGGAGGCGTTGCCGGCGATCTCGCGAACGGTCGAGCTCATCTCCTCGGCCGCGCTCGCGACCGAGGTCACGTTGCCCTTGATCTGCGACGCCGCGGCGGCGACCCGCGTGGCCTGGGCGGACGTCTCGGTGGCGCCGCTCGCGAGCAGCGTGGAGACCTCGTTCAACGTCGACGACGACGTCTGCAGCTTGTTGGCGACCACCTCGACCTGCGCCATCACCTTGCGCTCGTGCTCGGCGCGGTTGGCGCGCTCGGTCACGATGTCCCACGCGAGCGCGGGGCCGGTGTAGGTGCCCGCGCCGTCGTAGGTCGCGTAGACCTTGAGCTCGAGCGTCTCCGTCCCGAGCTTGATCACCGCGGTGTGGGGCAGGTTGCGCGGATCACCGAGGAGGCGGCGCTGGTGCGTGGGGTTCTTGTGGAAGATGTCGATCGACGAGCCGACGATCTGGTTCGCGCGGATCGGCAGGTACTGCTCGAGCGTCGCCAGCGTCTTGATCGCGATCGGGTTGGCGTACGTGATCGTCATGTTGAGATCGCACATCATCATCGGGTTGGGCGAGTGCTCGATCATCGACCGGAGCTTCTCGACCTGCGTCACGAGCTGGCGCTCCTTCTCGGCCCGCTCCTCGCGCTCGGTGACGATCGACCACGCGAGGGCCGGGCCGATGTACGTGTTCGCGTCGTCGTACGCCGCGTAGACCTTGAGCTCGAGCGTCTCCGGCCCGACCTTGATCATCGCCGTGTGGGGCAGGTTGCGCGGATCCGCGAGCATGCGGCGCTGGTGCGCGGGGTGCTTGTGGAAGATGTCGATCGACGAGCCGACGATCTGGCTCGCGCGCACGGGCAGGAACTTCTCGAGGCTCTGCAGCGCCTTGAGCGCGATCGGGTTGGCGTACTGGATGACGAAGTTGCGGTCGCACATCATCATCGGGTTCGGCGAGTTCTCGACCATCGAGCGCATCATGATCGCTGACTCGTCGACCTCCCCCTCCCCCTCCCCGTATTCGAGCTCCGGCATCGGGATCGGGGCTGCATTCCCGTTGCTGTGGCCGTTGGTCTTGGCGTGTACTCCTCCGTTGTTCGTGTCCATCGTCGCTCCCTGAGGTTGCATGCGTTGCTGAGAAAGGCCGGCCTTCATGGCCGTCGCCACGGTGTCGTAGGTCGCGGCCCAGGCGGCCGCGGTCGCGGGGGTGAACTGCGCGCCTTCGAACTCGGAGAGGATCGCGATGAGGTTCTCGCCGACCGCCTCGAAGTGGCCGTCCTCGACCCCGTAGGCCGCGTGGCGTGCGCCGAGCTCGTGGAGCTTGGGCAGGAGCACGTCGGGCCGGCGGAGGTTGGCGACCGCGAGGGCGAGCGTCGCGACGAGCTTCTTGCGCTGGTCGTCGAGATCGTCCGGAAACAACGAGCGGACGGCGGGGTAGTGCTCGAACAGCCGGGCGTAGAACCGCGCCGACAGCTCGTCGGCGCGGCTGGCGACCCGGGCGAAGGAGGCTTCGACCAGGCTGGTGGGGTCGGTTGCCGCGGACTTGCCGCGCGAGGACTTGGTCGGGGTTGGTTCGAGCTTTTCCATGGGGCCGGTCGAGACCAGGGATAGCCAGATCGATGCCAAGGCCCCTGGCCGCAAGAACAGGTGTCCCTGCGCACACTTGCTGGCCTTTGCGAGATCTTCGTGCGCTGCCGTCGCGGCAGCCTTGACGTCGCTGGTCGTCAAGACATCCGTGTGGTGGACGACTTGATCAGCAGTGAATCGTTCACGCGTCCGCCACCAGCAGGTTTTTGAACGTGTGATGCAAACCCTCGCGGTGGCCCACACCTTCGAGGACGGGATCGCTCAGGTCCTCGACGTGATGGGCACCGGGCTGGGCTGCGCGTGCGCGATCTTCTGGGAGCTCGATCCATCCGCGCGCCTCATGCCGACCCGGTCGTGGACCAGCACCCATGCGACCGCGCGCGCGTTCGTGAGCGCGTCGCAGGGCGTGCCGATCGAGCGCGGGATCGACCACCTGGGGATCGCGTGGGACACCGGGTCGCCGATCCTCGTCGACGACCGCTCCGACGGGGGACGCGCGCAGGACGCGCGCGTGCATGGGCTCGTCAGCGGGTTCGCGTTTCCGATCGTCGGGCGGGTGGGCGTGGCCGGGGTCGTCGAGCTGTTCACCTCCGATCCCGACGGTTGCGTCGCGTCCATCGCGGATCTCGCGATCGCGCTCGGCGCCGTGATCGGTCAGTTCTGGGAACGCACCGAGAGCGAACGCGAGCGCTCCAGGTTCTTCCTGCTCTCGATCGACATGCTCGCGATCGTGGGACCCGACGGCTACTTCAAGCGCCTCAACCCGGCCTGGGAGCCGCTCGGCTACTCGGAGCTGGAGCTCTGCGGGTGCCCGTGGATCGACTTCGTCCACGTCGACGACATGATCGCGGCGCTGACGGAGCTCCGCCGGCTGGGGGACGGCCATCCGTCGATCAAGTTCGAGTGCCGCTTCCGCGCCCGCGATGGATCGTACCGCTGGCTGCGGTGGAACGCGGCGCCGGACGCGCACGGCAACATCTACACCAGCGCGACCGACGTCACCCGCGAACGCCAGCTCGAGGCCGAGCTCCGCGCCGCGCTCGCGGCCGCCGAGCTCGCCACCCAGGCCAAGGGCGAGTTCCTCGCCAACGTCAGCCACGAGATCCGGACCCCGATGAACGGCATCATCGGGATGACCGGGTTGGCGCTGCGCACCACGTTGACGGCGGAGCAGCGCGACTACCTGTCGATGGTCGCCGACTCGGCGACGAACCTGATGTCGCTGATCAACGACCTGCTCGACTTCGAGAAGATCGAGGCGGGGCGGTTCGAGCTCGATCCCATCGGGTTCTCGGTGCGCCACGAGCTCGGCACGATGATGAAGGCGCTCGCCTTCGGCCCGCAGCAGAAGGGCCTCGCGCTCGACCTCGAGATCGCGCCGGACGTGATCGATCGGCTGCGTGGGGACACCGCGCGGATCCGCCAGATCCTCATCAACCTGGTCGGCAACGCGGTGAAGTTCACGGCGCGTGGCCACATCTACGTCCGGGTCTCGACGGACGCCGTCGATGGCGATCGGGTGTGGCTCGCGTTCGCGGTGAGCGACACCGGCATCGGCATCCCGGCCGACAAGCACGCGCGGATCTTCGAGGCCTTCACCCAGGCCGACAGCTCGGTGTCGCGGCGGTTCGGCGGCACCGGCCTGGGCCTGGCCATCTGCATGCGGATGGTGAAGCTGATGAACGGTCGCCTGTGGGTCGAGAGCGAGCCCGGGCGAGGCAGCACCTTCCACTTCGTGATCGAGCTCGCGCGCGACGCAGCCGACGCGGCGCCAGCGC
The DNA here is from genome assembly GCA_026387715.1 of Pseudomonadota bacterium. Lineage (GTDB taxonomy): Bacteria > Myxococcota_A > Polyangia > Haliangiales > Haliangiaceae > JABFXX01. The sequence goes on along the minus strand of JAPLLF010001030.1, from coordinate 1,360 downwards.
GCGCGCGCGCGCATGTCGACGAGTCCCGCGTGGACGTCCCTCGTCGGGTGCTCCTGGCCGAGGATCACCCCGTCAACCAGCGGCTGGCCGCGGCGCTGCTGTCCGAGCGCGGCCATCACGTCACGGTGGTCGACAACGGACGGGCCGCGATCGCGCGCTCGGCGAGCGAGGCGTTCGATGTCGTCCTCATGGATCTCCAGATGCCCGATCTCGGTGGGCTCGAGGCCACCGCGGAGATCCGGGCGCGCGAGCGCACGACGGGTGGCCACCTCGTCATCATCGCGATGACCGCCCACTCGATGGCCAGCGATCGCGACCGGTGCCTCGCGGGGGGCATGGATGGCTACCTCACCAAGCCGATCGATCGCGCGGGGCTGTACGCGGTCGTCGAGGGCGTCCCGGCTGGCACCCCACACCCGACCCGATCACCGGCGGTCGCGGAGCCCGACGTCGTCGCCAGCGACCTGCTAGACCGCGTCGCCCACGATCGCGAGCTGCTGGGCGAGCTGGTGGCGCTGTTCGTCGACGGTCGCCCCGACGCGCTCGCGCGGATCGGCGACGCGATCGTCGCGCAGGACGCCGACGCGCTCTGGCAGGCCGCGCACGCGCTCAAGGGCTCGGTGAAGAACTTCACGCGGGGCGAGGCCGCGACGCTCGTGAGCGAGCTCGAGGTCCTCGCAGGAGATGGCGCGTTCACCGCTGCCGCGGCGATCCAGCCCCGGCTCGTGGACGCGCTCGGTCGCCTCGATCGCGCGCTCGCGCAGCTCGTCGGCTCAGCCGCGGGCGGTGTGTAGCTCGCGGAGCACCTCGCCGGCGCGTCGCGCGACCGCGGCGCCCAGCTCGACGAGCGGGACCACGGTGGCGGCGCTGACGGTGCGGCGGGCCGCCTCCGGCATCGGCGGCGCGACCGCGGTGGCGGGATCCTGGATCAAGACACGGCCCCCGACGGCGGCGAGCGTCCCGGCGCCGTGCGCGCCATCGACCCCGAGCCCGGTGAGCACGACCCCCACGCTGTAGCGGTCGAACGCGGCCGCGACGCTGTCGAACAGCGGATCGGCGGCCGGCCGGACGAAGTTGACGAGCGGATCGTCGGTGAGCGCGAGCGTGAAGCTGCCGGGCTTGACGACGAGGTGCTTGTCGCCGGGCGCGAGGTAGACGGTCCCGCCGACCGCCGTCGTACCGTGCGTCGCGACCACGAAGCGCAGCGCGGGCGTCTCCTTCTGGAGGATCTCGGCGCAGCTGTGCTGCATCCAGGCGGGGCCGTGGATCACGACGAAGTAGGCGACCTCGGGAGACGGCGTGATCGTGCGGAACAGCGCGCGCAGCGCGTCGGGGCCGCCGGTGCTCGCGGCGATGGCGA
>JAPLLF010000765.1 GCA_026387715.1 Pseudomonadota bacterium | reverse complement strand
CGTGCTCGCGCACGGTGCGGCGATGCAGCGGACGCCCGCGTCCTTGATGCGCGCGAACACGCCATCCGCCACGCCGGTGCCCTCGCCGACCCACGCCTCGGACACGACGAAGCGTCCGAGCTCCGGCCGGACCGTGTCGTTGGTCTTCGCGAACCGACCGCGCACGATGCCGTAGACCGCGGCGGACGACGCCCCGCGGCTCGCGGCGTCGACGAGCTCGAGCTGGCGGGCCTCGCCGAGGTCGGTCTCCGACCAGTCGAGGACGGGCGCGTAGCACGACGCCTGGGACGTGCCGTCGACGCACGTCGTGGTCGTGCGGTTGAGACGCGCGAGGAAGAACCCACCGCACATCGGGCTCGCGCAACGGCGGAGGTCGCGCTCGATCTTGAAGTAGGTGTACGAGCCGTCGACGGCGCTGTCGGCCTTACCGGTGGCGGCGTCGTCGTACGTGGACTCGCCCGCGAGCTCGTCGACCGTGCTGGTGGTGGCGCAGGCCGCGAGGAGGGAGACCGAAGAAGCGAAGATAAGAGCGCGCATGATGCAATGCGCCAAGCAAGCGGTAGGCCGATGTAGGCAGTTGCCCATGGCATTGAAATCATTCCGCGAATCCACGCCTCAGATCGCGCCGCAGGTGCGTCGCAGTGGCTAGTCGAGTCGCGGATCGCGCCACGTTGGCGCAACCTATCGGTCACCCGGCACGACGATCGCAGGGATCGTCACGCGTCTCCCGCGCAGCGAAACCCGATGATCGCGTGCCGGACCGTCGGCAGCCGCCCGTGCCCCGACGCCCCACGCCCGACCCCCGCGACGTCGTCCCACGCCGACCCCTTCACGAGCATCTTCGTCGGCTCGTCGGGCGACGCGCTGGAGGTCCACTGGAGCACGTTGCCCGCCATGTCGAGCACGCCGAACGGGCTCGCCCCCGCGGCGTGACTCCCGACGGCGATCGTGTCGTGCGGCTCGGACATGCCGCTGACCAGCTTGTCGGCGGCGAACGTGTTGCCCCACGGATACGCGAGCCCGTCGGCGCCGCGGGCGGCCTTCTCGAACTCCGCGGCCGTCGGCAGGCGGCGATGCACGCCCCGCTGGCCACCGCGCCACGTGCAATACGCGCTCGCCTCGCGCCAGCTGACGAGGACGACCGGATGATCCTCGCGGCCGACGGGCGGCCGTCCGTCCCGCCACACGAAGCGCGCGACCTCGGTCGCGAAGCCCTGCGAGAAGCCCGTCGCCTGCCAGGTCGCGGCGTCCATCGTCGGGGCCGGCGCCTGACCCGCCGTGACGAACTCCGCGTACTGCGCCTGGGTGACCGGCATCAGATCGATCCAGAACGTCGGCAGCGTCGCGACGTGGCGCTCCGCCTCGTGCTCGAACCAGCCGTTCGCGCGCGCGACGTCGCTGCGCCCCGTGGTGCTCGCCTGATGGTCGTCGTAGGCGGCGGCGCGCTCCTCGCGCGTCGACCCCGCGACGTAGGTGCCAGCGGGGATCGCGATCATCCGCTCGTCGGCGGCGAGCGACAGCGGCGCGATCGAGCTACCGGCGACCGCGATGCCAGGCGGCGCGGTCGGATGCTGGCAGCCGCCGACCACACCGCCGACGATCACGAGGACGACACGCTGCATCACGAGGTTCATCACGGAGCCGCCTTTCGTTGCTGCGCGCGTGCGACCACCTCGGCGACGATGCGCGCCAGCTCGGAGAGGTACGCTGGATTGTTTGCGAGGAGGGTCGTGTCGAGCGAGGTGCGCGTCAGCGCCGGCGTGAACCGCGCGATGGGACCACCGCGGTCGGCCAGGAGCCGCGCGATCGGCGTCCTCTCGGCGAGATCGACGTAGATCACCGACGAGAACAACGCGGCCCCCTGTTCACCTCGGAGCACCGACGTCGCGAACAGGTAGCGACCGTCGGGTGACCACACGGGCCCGCTCTCGTCGGTGAGCGGCAGATCGACCACGCGG